>JAAZEM010000080.1 GCA_012512265.1 Armatimonadota bacterium
AGCACGAAACGCGGGAATCGAGCGCGCCACAAGCGAGTGGATCGCGTTCCTGGATTCGGATGATTACTATTGGCCAGAAGGTTTGTCTACCCTTCGGTTAGTAGCCACACTTACCGGTGCGTCAATCGTTTGCGGTATGCTCTCAGATGCCGATCCCGGTAGGTTGGTTCCGGAAGAGCTCCAAGTTAGCATTGCAGACCAGTTCCTTGCTGTAATGGCGTTCCGTGGAGTCGTCCCACCACTCTCCATGAGCTCGAGCGCGATCAGACGCGACGTTGTGGATACCGTGGGCACATTCTCGCGCTCGCATGGCACAGCTGAAGACCGTGAGTTCTGGATCAGGGCGGCGGCTAGATTCCCAGTCGGTATCGCATTCAGGCCTGTTGCCCATTACCGCATCGATCATGGGCATGGCAAAAATGATGCCCATTTCGCAAGCGGAGCGAAGCTCTACGTGCTGCGGCGCATTTTCCGTGAGGTGATCCAAAATCCTGTTGTTGAGGCGCGACTCCGCTCGGATCCAGCGTCAGACGTGTTCTACCGGTTGCATCAGTCTCACCTGCTTTGCCTTGATGCCGCCATCCGCATCAGGGCTGGTGAAATGATCAGTGCAGCATCAACGCTGAGTGATGCTGCGGTCCTGTGTCATACAGCCGACGAGCTCTACTGCCTGATCCGGGAGCTTGCATATTTCCTCACCTTCCCCCGCTCCGATCCATATGCTGCCACCCTTCGATGCAGCCGATGGCTCGTTACCCTTGCCCGCGAGACTGCCCGCAGCGGAGACAGGCGACTCACAGATGCACTACTCGTGCGCGCAAGTGATGCGATTTACTATACCGCCCGGCAGTTGCGGCGATCCTGCGGTGAGCAGTTGGCGTGGCGTACCGTGATCGCAGGCCTCCGGGTTGTGCCTACCATTCGCAGTGCCAAATCGTTCTTGCGCTTCTTGGCTGAAAGCCCTCGCCATACTGGCCACTCCTTGATGTATCCTCGGAACCAGCGCGGATGAGACCTGTTCGCATCGCCACTGTGACCACCGGTCCATCGACCGGGCTGCAGGGCACAGAGCGCTTTCTCGCACTCCTCGTGGATGTACTTAAAGAGATTGGCGCCGAAGTCCACCAGTTCCACTTCGAGCAGCTGAATCCACCGCGTCCCTGGAGCATCTGGGACCGGTTGGGGTGGCGCGTGCCCGCCAACGCCGGCATCCTTGCCCAACGCGCGCTGCGTACCTGTCCACCGTTTGATCTCTTTATCGCGCACGGACTCTGTGGATGGGCACTGCCGCCTGAGCGGAAAATCACGATTTACCACGGGTGTTATGCTGCCTACGCGGAGACGCTGCGCGGTCACATCACCTGGCGCGATTACATTACTATGCGGTATATCTGGGGTTGGGCAGAGAGACGAGCAGGTCGTGCATCGGTCACTGTGGCCCTCAGCGCCGAGAACGCAGAGTACCTGCGCCATTACTACGGTACGCAGATCTCACGCGTCATTGTGAATGCTATCGATACCGACTACTACCAGCCAACCAAAGACAAAGAAGCGTTGCGTCTCACCTTGGGCCTACCTCCTTCGGCGTGCGTCGTGCTGTTCGCTGGCACCTGGTCAATTGCCAAAGGGGCCGATATCGTCGCTTCGGTAGCTGAAAGCAACGTGCCTAACCTGATCTTTCTTGCTGCAACCAATGCCCCCCCCACGGGAGTAGGAGTTCCTGCTAACGTTCGTCTTTTCTTAAGGCAGTCGCCAGCAGAGCTGCGGCGGCTCTATCAGGCAGCCGATATCTTCCTATTCCCCTCACGTTCCGAGGCCTGTTCTTTGGCCCTCGCCGAGGCCATGGCTTGTGGTTTGGTGCCCGTTGCCAGTCGCGTTGGGGCCTGGCAGGAGATCACTGTGGCGGCTCCCTCACTATCCCAGTTCTTGTTGCCGCCTTCATCCGGGCCTGAAAAATACATACAGGCTATCTCCCGGCTGGCCAGCAACCCAAGCCTGCGGGCAGCCACATCTGCATCGGCAGCACAAGCCGCTGCCTCACTCTTCTCCCTTCGGCGTTTCCGTGCAGAGTACCAGGCACTTGTCGCCGATTTTGCCGCAAGCACAACCGTGAGTGCCATATGAAGGCTCGACTTCACTATGCGCTGCTGTTGTATCTTGCCGAGATGGTTGGCCATGTGCCATCCTACCAAATGCGCCACTGGGTCTACCGGCGCCTCTGCCGGATCCAACTGGGCCCGCATACCAACATTCAGCGTGGCTTGCGTCTCTTCTGCCTCGGTGGCATCAAAATCGGCGACTATTGCTGCATTAACCGTGATGTTACCCTCGACGGGCGACGCGGTCTGGAGATCGGCGATAATGTTCACCTTTCTGTAGGTTCACGGATACTCACGCTGGGCCACGCCCCGCGAAGCCCGGATTTCGCTCCCGCCGTGGGCCCGTAGTTATCGAGGACTACGTCTGGATCGGTGCCTGGGCCATAGTACTCCCCGGGGTACGCCTTGGCCGCGGGAGCGTGGTGGCTGCTGGCTCTGTCGTGACGCGGGACGTAGCCCCCTTGACGATCGTCGCGGGGAATCCGGCACGAGTCATTGGCAACCGGCCGGATACCATGTCCTACCAGATCGAGTATGCGCCCTTGTTTCAGTGAGGTTCATTCTTGGCGAGAATTGCCCAGATTCTAGAAGTGCCCTCTACAGGGCTCGGTGGCATGGAGCGGATGGCCGCGCTAATCGCCCGCGCGTTGACCATGGCCGGCCACGAGGTGGTAGAGTACACAAGCCAAACGCTTCCTCCGGTACGTGTGTTTCGGCGCTGGCCCGGTTTGAACCGACCCCTCGAGGTCCTTAAAACCGCGCGCGCGTATGCGGGCGTGCTCCGAAAGTGTGAAGCGGTCATCGGACACGGGATGTATGGTGCCTTCATCAGCCACCCTCGCCGTGCCTATATCCATCACAACACGTTCGCTGCAGAGGCA
>JAAZEM010000081.1 GCA_012512265.1 Armatimonadota bacterium
CTCGCCCGCCTCCTGGAACGCCTCGCCGCCGAGGGCTTGGACTCGCTCTACCGGGGAGAGGCCGCGGCGGACCTCGTCGCGCACGTGCAGGCGAGCGGTGGCGTATTGACCCTCGACGACCTGGCCGACTACACGCCCCGAGAGACGGAGCCGCTCTCGCTCTCCTTCGGGGCCTACACGATCCATACCTCGCCGCTGCCCACCGGGGGAGCGGTGTTGGCCCAGGCCATCAAGACGCTCGACGGGCTCGACCTCGCCCGGCTCTGGAGCGAAAAGCTTCCCTACTACCACGCGGTGGCGCTCGCTCTGCAATCCACATGGGCCGATCAGCTCACCCGTCTAGGAGATCCCACGGAGACGGCCATCGCCCTGGACCGCATCCTTTCCGACGAGCACACGACCCGGATGCGCCATCGGATCGAGCATCTCGTTCACACGGCCAGCGTGTTGCACGGCCCGGAGGTCATCGGTCTCCCGGGAGGCACCGTGCATATCGCCGTCGCGGATCCGGAGGGCAACCTGGCCGCGCTGACGCTGACACACGGCAACCCATTCGGTTCCGGGCTCTCCGTGCCGGGCGGCGGCACGCTCGTGGCGGGAGGAATGGGCTATTTCGAACGGGCGCCGGGCCGGCCCAACTCCGTGGGGCCGCGAAAACGCCCGCTCTATCCGGCGTGCCCCACGCTGGTCATGAAGGAGGAGTGCCCCCTCCTGCTACTCGGGGGGATCGGCGGGCGCAAGGCCGCCAGCGCCGTGGTGCAGGCACTGCTCCACTACTGCGCGCTCCGGCATCCGGTCGACGACTCTCTCTGCCTGCCCCGCCTGCATACGGACGGCTCTCTCACGCTCTGCGTGGATCCCGGGCTGCCGCGGCCCGCGAGTGACTACCTGCGCGCCGTCGGCTACCTGCTGGAATCTGGCGAGGCGGGCGCGCTCTTTGCCCTGATGCGCGATCCCGACTCGGGGCTTTTCACGGGCGTCGTAGACCCTCGCGCAACCGGCCTGGCCGTGGGAATCTAGTATCTAATCGCGAGAGGGGCAACCCGGGGCCTGGTGAACCTCGAAGAACAAACCAGCTATGCCGGTGGAGGCATTGCCTACACGCGGCATCATCCTGAAGCTGGTCAATCCAGTGTCATCTGCGGATTCCATCACGCGCCGACGTCACGTCCGGTCAGATCGAGGAAGAGGTCTTCCAGGTCGCTGTGACCGCCGTATTCGCGCTTCAGCTCGTCCACGGTGCCCACGGCAATCACGCGGCCCTTGAGAATGATAGCGACGCGGTGGCAGACATCCTCGGCCAGGGAGAGCGTGTGGGTGGACATGAAAACGCACGCCCCCTGCTCGCACTGCTTGCGGAGGACGGTCTTGACCAGGTGGGCGCTCTGCGGATCGAGCCCGACCATCGGCTCATCGATGATGATCGCCTTCGGCTCGTGGAGGAGGCAGGCGCACATCACCGCCTTCTGGCGCATTCCGTGAGAGTAATCCTCAATCAGGCCGTCGGCCACGTGAGCGAGCCCAAACAGCTCCAGCAGCTCGGTGATTCGCCGGTCAAGTGTCTGGACCGGAATCTGGTAGAGATCACCGACGAGACGGAGAAACTCGCGCGCAGAGAGCTTCTCGTAGAGGTAGGGGGTATCGGGCACGTAGCCGATCAGGCGCTTGGCTGCGAGGTGCTCCTTTTGGATATCGAATCCCCCGATGCGGGCCACGCCGCGCGTGGGGCGCAGCAGCCCAGTGAGGAGCTTGATGGTCGTCGTCTTCCCCGAGCCGTTGGGCCCCAGAAACCCGAAGAACTCGCCCGGCGGGATCCGCAGGCAGAGATCCTCTACCGCGACCAGGTTGCCGAACTCCTTGCGCAGATGCTCGATCTCAATCATCCACTCCGGCACGCTCACTCCTCCGCTCTGATGATGCGCACGCGCAGGCGGCCGATGAGGCGCACGATCTCCGACTGCCGGTCGAGGCCGCCATGCACCAATTCGATGTGCGTGGCATCGGCCACCTCCTGGCCGAAGGTGGGATCCATGCTCACCCACTGGCCGACCCAGACGCGCGGCCAGGCGTGATAGAAGAAACTATCGTTCAGATAGACGATCCCGACGGCGATCTCGGCGGGGATGCCGGCCGCGCGCGCCAGCGCCACGAAAAGAACGGTGTGCTCGTTGCAGTCGCCCTTGCGGGTGCGTAGCACCTCCAGCGCCGAGGGAACGCTCACCGTGGGGCTCTTCTCCACTTCTCGGTGCACCCATCGGGCGATGCGCACCGCCGCCTTCCAGGAGTCGCTTTCTCGGCCCACAATCTTTCGCGCTGTCTCGATGATCGCTGGGTCGTCAGACTGAATCAGGAGGTCTGGAGCAAGGTAGGGCTTCATCTGCGGTTCGGTGACCGGCAGCCGCGGCGCCCGCACGGCTTCAGGCACCTCCCGGCGAATCTCGACAATCCCCGACTCCGCGGCCTCTACCTGCTGTCGCTCTGTCGCGAGCGACAGCGTGGAGAAATCGGCACCGGTCAGCTCTGCCCGCAGGAACTTCACCTGGCGTGGGCTCTTCAGAACCCTGTTTGTCGGCACAGCCGCCGAGTAGACGAGGTCCGTTTGCGGGTCTCCCTCGGGCGGCTTCATCGCATCCTCGCGGTTCTGGCGGACCATGGTCCATCCCATCGCCGATTCTTCCTTCAACGTATCGCCCTCAGGGGTCACCCAGGCGGTCGTACGGAAGCCCTTGTAGGAGATCTCCGCCCGAAGTACGCGGATTGGCCCATCGACGCCCTCGATCATCTCCGGCTGGCCGATGGTCACCATCGCCTTGGCAGGCGCAAGCGCCATCGGGTCGAAGAGATCCAGGGTGTGGGTGGTGTTCGCGCGCAGGCGCCCGGAACCCGCCAGGATCGGCGTCAGAGCATCCGGCACCGTGATCGGCTTCTCCAATGGGATCGTGCGCGTGGCCGTCGTCCCGCCGCTCTCGATGCGAAGAACCAGCCTGTCGGGCTCGACGTGACCGGTGACGCGCATCTGCTGCATCTCAGAGTCGAGGGTGAAACTGAAGGAGCGCATATATTGGGCCGCATCCACCTCCACCAGCGACTCGGTCTCCACGGCGCGCATCTCGCCCTGGAGCGGCAGGAGAAGGTGGCTCTTCGCCTCGATGCGCAGGATGCCATCCTGCTTCTGGCGGCGGGTCACCGTATAGCCGAGCTTCGTGCCATTGAGGTAGACCCCCATCCATTGCTCGCGCGCGGGTCCCGCGGCGCCGACGGTCTCGGTCGGTTGGCGCCACTCCACCGGTGGCGCATCCACCGGCCGGCGCGCCTCGCGCTCGCGCTGGACCAGGAGGCCCATCATCACGATCCAGAGCGCCAGAATGGCCATTCCGCGCGCTCCTCGAAGCCACTTTGCTCGCATCGATCCTCCCCGGCAGGAGCACCTCGCCCCGCCGGATTCGAACGCCGGATGGGGCCCGTTGCCGTCTCCCCACTCCCATTCTAGGGGTTGCTCGCGAGCGTGTCAAGCAGCGGCACCGCCGCGTTTGGTGCGGGAACGCCCCGGGTATAGGCGCCTCGGAGGAGCCATCTCCTCGCCTGCAGCGTTCACGTTGCGAAAGGAGATGAGGATGGCGGAGCGAGAAGGCGAGCTCACCGTCCGCGAAGCGGGCAAGCGAGGCGGCGAGATCCGAAAGCAGCAACTCGGGCACGAGGGCTACGAGGAGATCGGACGCCTGGGAGGCGAGGCCCGAAAGCGAGAGCTGGGCCACGAAGGCTACGAGGAGCTCGGCCAGAAGGGCGGCCAGCGTGTCCGCGAGCTGATTGAGAAAGGCAAGCGGGCGGAGAGCGGATAACCCCTCGGAAGCAGGCTGCCATACCGCTGGAGAGACAGGCGATTGTCTCTCCAGATTGATGCCCCTGCCCCACGATCGGATCGCGGGCGAGAGGGGCAGGCGCGGGGAGGGTGCCCGGCCCCAGGGCCCGGCGCCCTCTCCCGGCTTTAGCCCGGCCCTTCCTGCCGGGCAGACCCGCGCTGAGCGCCCCGCTGGAAGGCAAGAGTAACAGCTTCTTATCGGGCAGGAGCCGCCCAGTTCTGCCCCGAACTTTACGACCGAGATTTTCTCCCGGGCACGCAAGTCACAGCGGTGCATCTCATCCGGGATACTACTGGAAGGAGCAAACAGATGCTGTTTGTTCGTCAGAAGAACCGTCCAGGCTTCACGCTGATCGAGCTTCTCGTGGTGATCGCCATCATCGCCATTCTGGCGGCGATCCTCTTCCCGGTCTTCGCGCGCGCACGCGAGAACGCGCGCAAGGCCTCGTGCCAGAGTAACCTGAAGCAACTCGCGATGGGCATCCTGCAATACGCGCAGGATTACGACGAGCGGTTCCCGTATGCCAACCGGGCTGGACTCCCGCTAGATTCGCCGCCACCCGGGGGCTTCTGGTATCAAGAATCGGGGGCCGGAACCGTATTCTGGCCACAGCTCGTTTACCCTTACTTCAACAACCTGGGCGTCTTCACGTGCCCTTCAGGCAACCGCTCAAACACCAGCAGGCCCTATTCCGGGCATTACGGATGTAACCGCCTGATTATGACGCGACATGATACCACCCCCATCACTCTAGCCGAGCTAGCCGCGCCGGCGAGCACTCTCCTCTGCTTCGACAGCGGCGCCTACTTCATGCTGCCCTCGAATGTCACCTCGCCGTCAGGTAGCTTCTGGTACATTCCCGGTACTGGGGATATTCTGGGGCTCACCGGGGCCGAACAGCTGGGCGGCTATGTCATCAGCGAAGCACTCCGGGCGGACTTCCGGTCGGGCCGGCACTTCCACGGAGTCAACATCGCGTATGCCGATGGCCACGTGAAGTGGCTGAAGACAGAGCAGGTGATCCAGGAGGCGCGCAAGCCCGCGCCTAAGCAATATGGTGCCTGGAACCCATCCAACGAGTAGCTGGCGGCTGGTCACTATCAGGATGCGGGAGAAATAGGCCGGCCTCGCACAGCAAGCTAGGGGCCATCCTGTTTCCCTGTGTCCCGCATCCGGAGAAGCTCGCGATGCCTGAGAGTTCGCGCACCATCCACCCTGAGGCCACCAATGTGGAGATCTGGCCCGGACCCGAGGGGTATCCCTGGGCCGATACCGGCATCCGCCTCTGGACTCGCGAGGCGCTCCTGCGCCAGGTAGGGCCGGACGAGCTCCTCTGTACCTGGACCACCGGCGGGTTTACCGAGCCCTATGAGGGCAACTTTACGATGATCGCCCGGAGCCGCGATGGAGGTCACACCTGGTCACCCGCGGGCGAGTTCCGGCATCCAACGCGGGGCCTCTTCACCACCGAGCTGTTCACGCCGGCCTCAGGCGAGGTGCATGCCTTCCTGCAGACCTATGCCTCCGGCGCGTGGATGTGCCAGCTTCACAGCTACCGCGCGGTAAGCCACGATGGGGGCGAAACCTGGGATGGCCCCCACTCGATCCCCGGGGGAATCCAAAACGTCTGGGTCAATCGGGGCATCATCCACTCGTCCGGGCGCTGGATCCTCCCGGTGAGCTGGGCCGAGCTGATTGGCCCGGAATGGGCGGAGCCCTCGGTGGGCCGCGCTCCGGCGCCTGGCCAGGTCGGAACGCGCGCGCTCTCCCAGGTGGAACTCCCCTATGGGAGCGACACGGGGCTGCGGTATCAGGCGGCATGCGCCTGGGCCGACCGCAACCACCGCTACGTCTGCGGCGTGCTCCTCTCGGACGATGGCGGCGAGAGCTTCCGCCTGCGCGGCTACCTCAAAGGCGGCATCCACGGCTGGCTGATCGAGCCGCGCGTGGTTGAGCTCTCTGATGGTCGCGTCGCGATGCTGATCCGCTCGCAGCGCGACGGCCGGCTCTGGCGCAGCGAATCGGACGATGCCGGCGAGACGTGGCAGCCGCCTGAGCGCACCGAGATTCCAAACCCCGCCGCCAAGGTCAACCTCCTCCGCGCGCACGATGGCCGGATCTTTCTCCTACACAACCCGGTGCCCCTGGAAGAGGGCACGCCGCGAGGGCGCAATCCCCTCTCTCTCTGGGTGAGCGATGACGATATGCGCACCTGGCGGGCGCAGGTGGACCTAGTCTCGGATGCCAACCCGCGCGCCAACCTGAACTACCCGGATGGAATTCTGGATGAGGAGCGCGGCGAGCTCTGTTTCGTGTGGGAGGATACCGTGCGCGTCTACCTGATGCGCGTGCCGATGGAGATCGCCTGAACGGCCGACTCGCCATTGAAATACCGGGCGGCTCTCGCCCGGAGTTCGGACCGTTCGTGAGATACCCGGATGGGCCGGGCCGTCGCTCCCACCCTCGCGCCGGCGCGCAGGGCGCGCGAGGGGGTGCTGTCTCGATGGAGGCTTGTGGTCCTTGATAGGAGGGCTATGATGAGAGTGCTGATGGCGTTTATCATAGGCCTGATGGCGCTCTTGGCGCCGGCAGGGGCGCAGGAGGTCGGCGAGGAGCTACTCCGCAACCCCGGTTTCAATGAAGACGCGAACGGCGATGGAGTGCCAGACGGCTGGAGCACCTCCCCACGGCAGGTGCTCTGGCGCGAGAAGGAGTACCAGAGCAGGGATTATGAAATCGTCTCGCGTCCGGGCACCTACGTGCTGGCAACCCAGGACGTCCGGCTGAAGCCGGGGAAGCAGTATACCCTCACGCTGACGTGCAAAGCGGTAGAGGGCGGTCTGGCCGGCGCCCTCCTGCTGCATGGCCCCGACCGGCCGCGCCGCGAGATGCAGATCCTCTGGAACATCCACGCCACGGATCGCTACGAGGAGTACGTCGCCCTCTTCACGGCCCCGGATCCGGCCTGCCGGCTCTACCTCTATAACGTCGCCAAGACCAAGGGCACCGTCTCCTACGACCACGTCTCGCTCCGCGAGGGAGCGCCGGATCGCCCGATCTTCACGCCGCTCACCTGGAAGCCGGTCGACCGGCCCCTCACCGATCCACCAGCCACGCCGCATCTCGACTGGGCTTCGCCCCTGGCGGGCGGGGCGCTGAAGACGCTGATCACCCTCCGCACAACTCGCGGCCTCCGGCAAGCTGCCGAGCTCGCCCAGCGCATCGACCTCGACTATGACGTGGTGGATACCGGCTATGAGGGCCGCGAGCTCATCTCGGAGACAGCCCGGCGGATCGCCAACCGGCTGAAGGAGCGCGACTACCACGTCTACCTGGTGGCTAGCCGCGTGCCCGAGGCACTGGCGAAAGAGATCCGCCAGCAGGTGGAGGCCGGCGCCGGACTCGTCGTCCTGGAGGGCTTCGGGCAAACGGGCAAGATCGTGCCGCTCAGCAACCTCAAGGAGGTGGCCGCCAACCACTACGTGCGCGAAGGGATTCCGTGGGATCTGGTTCCCGAGAAGATCCTCACCTCGGTGCAGACGGGCACCCTGGGCAAAGGGCGCGTGGTGCGCCTGGTCTTTCCGATGGACAAGGGGCGCGTGTGGGGCCTTCTCCCCCAGGATCTGGACTACACCGCCTACCGAACACGACAGTGCGCCTACTGGGAGTGGTGGTTCTCGCTCCTGTCGCGCGCGCTAGTCTGGACATCCGGCCGGGAGGGCAACACCCGCTTACAGGCAGAGGTGGCTCCTGGCGAGATCCGCTTCCGCGTGGCCAATGCGCCCGCGGGATCGCGCCTCCGGGCCGTCGTGCGCAGCGGTCGGGAGCTCCGTTTCGATGGCCCCCTGCTCCGCCAGGCACCCGTTACGGTGCCGGTCACGGCGAATGGAACCGCGAGGTTGGCTCTCCCCGAGACTCTCCCAGCCGGTACGGTGCTGGTGGACGCGATGGCGCTCAACCAGGCCGGCGAGGTGATCGCCTGGGGCAGCTTCCCGGTCGCGCGGCCCCAGGCTGTCCGGATCTCCGCCCTGGAGACAGCGAGCGAGAGCTATCGGATTGGCGAGCCGGCCCAGGCCACGCTTCGCTGTGCCGCCGATGCACCGGTCGACGCGGTAGTGGAGGCACGCCTCATCGATGCCTTCGGGAGGGTGGTTGGCCGGCAATCGATCTCGCGCCGGCTCTCCCGGGGCGAGAGCCGCTTTACCCTGGCGCTGCGGCCGGCACGGCCGCTCACCGTCCTCCACCGGATCTTCGCGCGCATCCTGGTTGGCGGGAAAGAGCAAGACAGCCGCTGGGTAGCCGTCACATGGCCGAAGGTGGGCCCGGCGCGCGCCGCCGCAGACTTCGTGGCGACCACCTGGGCGCCCGGCATGTCTCACCCCCTGGAGCTGGAGTACTACGGCGAGCGCACGCGCGACCTCGGCCTCAACTCCGAGTTTGCGATCAGCCCGTACGCGATCGCGGAGCACGCCATGCTGGGAGGCGGCTACATGGGCGCCGCGGGGTTCCGTGAGACCGGCTGGAACGAGACGGGGATCCGTCCGAGGTGCCTCAGCGACCCGGCGGTGATCGAGGCCTACCGCCAGAAGGCACGCGAGGCGGCAGCGAGCCAGCGCCCCTTCGGCTTCTTCGGCGTGGGAATCACCGATGAAGCGTTCCTCACCTCGCGGCACCGGCGCTATGAGGTCTGCTTCAGCGACCACTGTCAGGCGCGCTACCGACGCTGGCTGCAGAAGCGCTACCCCTCGCTGGACGCGCTCAACGCCAGATGGGGCACGGCCTATCGCTCCTGGGAGGAGATCCGCGGTGCGCGCACCGAGGAGGTGCGTGGCAAGGAGAACTACGCGCCTTTCGTCGAGTTTCGCACCTTCATGACGGATGTCTGGGTGGAGGCCTGCCGCGATGTGACCGCCGCCTATCATGAGGTGGCGCCGGAGACGCCGACAGGACACACCAACACCTTCGGCGCGGATCCCTTCAACGGCAACGACTATTGGAAGCTCGCCACGGCGACCGGCTTCGGCTGGGGCCAGGAGTACTCCGAGGCGATCAAGCGCTCGGCGCACAAGGCGATCTTCGACCTGTGGCGTAGCTTCGTAGAGACGCCGCAAGCCAGGGAATCTCGCCGCCGCCCCGGCATGCGCGACGTGCCGCCCTTCCACAACTACGGCTGGATCGGCTACGATCACCGCGTCGAAGCCGCGCATTACGAGCCGTGGTGGCTTGCTCTGCATGGCGCCCGAGGCGTGAGCTACTATGCCACGAACGCCGTCGATAGCGGGCGGGGTGTCTCCTGGGCGTTGATCCACCCCACGCTCAGCGACACCGGCTATGGCCAGGCCGTGAAGGAGGCGCTCCGCGATCTGCGCGCCGGCTGCGGCAAGCTGTTCCTCGAATACCAGCGCGAGGAGCCACGCATCGCGCTCCTCTGGTCCTACCCCTCCATGCTCGTATCGTGGTGCGAGTCGTCCTGGACCGAGCCCGAGCCGGATGAGCGTGACGGCACCGACAGCTATGGCTCTTACTTCCGGAGCGCCCTCCATTTCCGCCAGCATGTGAACGAGCTGCAGCATGACTACATCTATCTGGCGCCCGATCAGATCCTGGATGGCAATCTGCTCGAGCGCTACCCGGTGCTCTATCTCCCGTTCACCGTCGCGGAATCCGAGGCGCTCGTCCAGAAGCTGGATGCCTATCTCCAAGACGGTGGCGTGCTTATGGGCGACCTGCGCTGCCTGCGCACGGATGAGTGTGGAAAGCCCTACGCCGGTCCGGGTCCCCTGCGCCAGCTGTTCGGCGTCGAGCGAACGGATGGCCGCGTGGAGTATGGGCCAACGACTATCCAGGTGACCGAAGCCGCCGCCGGGATTGACCTGCGTGGGAAGGAGCTGTCGCTTTACGGGCGCGAAAGCCTGCGCGTCGTCGAGGGGAAGCCACTCGCCCGGCATGCCACCGGCGAGCCGGCGTTGATCGTGCGCCCCCATGGGAAGGGCGTGGCGATCTACCTCAACTTCAGCCTGCCCGAGTATGACGTGACCACGCGGGAGCTCATCCGTCAGATCCTGGCGCGCGCCGGGATCGAGCGCGAGATCGTGGCAGAAAACCCCAAGGGAGAGACGCCCCCGCGCTGCTATGAGCGAAACACCTTCACCCGCGGGCCGATCGCGGTGCATGCCTTCATCCGTGACCATCGCCGCTGCACCGATAGCGATCCGGTGCGCTTCCGCTTCGGCAAGCCGACGCACCTCTATGACATGCGGGCCGGGCGCTACCTGGGCCATGTGGCGGAGACAGAAGCGGTCGTCCCGCCCGGCCAGACCGCCCTCTATGCCTGCCTTCCCTATCAGGTAACGAAGGTCACGGTCACGCTCCCATCCAAGGTCAGAGGGGGCTCCGTGCTCACCGCGCGTGCGAGCATCAGCGCGGGCGAGGCGAGACCCGGGGACCACATCTTCCACATCCAGGTGATCGACCCTGCCGGGAACGAGGTACGTGCCTACACCACAAACGCCCTAGCGCCCGGTGGCCAGCTGGATCTACCACTGTCCTTCGCCTGGAATGATCCGCCAGGCGCCTGGGAGGTGGTCGTTCGCGACGTGCTGACCGGCGTCTCCGGGGAGGCTGGGTTCACGCTGGAATGACGAGGCGACGCCCGCGCTGCTTGGCTGGCGCGGGCCAAAAGACCGGCGCTGCGTAACTCGCGCAGGCGTAGCAGGGCATCCGGAAGCGGCGTCGTATGAGAGAATAACGAGCGGCTGTGAATGCCGCCGCAGGAGGGCAGCAATGAAGAAAGGTTTTGTTTTCAGTTGCATCCCGACCAAACGGGGGAACGGGACCCCGATGACCCCAGAGGACCGGCTTCGCCTGGCGAAGGATGCCGGTTTCCAGGGCGTCGAGATCAGCACCATGGATGACCTGGGTGAGTGCGAGCGCCTCGCCAGCCAGGCCCGGAGCATCGGGATCGAGATCCACAGCGTCATGGCGAGCGGGCATTGGAGCTTCCCGCTCTCCAGCCCCGATGAGGAGACGCGCCAGAAAGGCGTCGCCAACATCCGGCAGTCGGTAGATACGGCGAAGGTCTCCGGCGCGGATACCGTCCTCGTCGTGCCGGCCGTGGTCAACGAGCAGACCCCGTACGAGCTGGCGTGGGACCTCGCGCTGAAGAGCATGCGCGAGCTGGCGCCCTACGCGGAGAAAAACGGGATCTGCCTGGCGGTGGAGAACGTCTGGAATAAGTTCCTCCTCAGCCCGCCCGAGATGCTCCGGTTCATCGCCGCCTGTGAGAGCCCGGCTGTCGCCGCCTACTTCGACGTCGGCAACATCCTGATCTATGGCTATCCCGACCAGTGGATTCGCAGCCTCGGCTCGACACTGCGCAAGGTGCACTTCAAGGACTTTGATATTCAGACGCGCACCTTCAGGAACCTGCTTCAGGGGAACGTGCCCTGGGATAGGGTCCGGCAGGCGCTCCTGGATGTCGGCTACACCGACTACTGCAGCGTTGAGCTGCCGGCCTACCAGTCCTACCCCGACCAGTTCATCTACGACTGCTCGAAGCAGGTGGATCGCATCTTCGCTGGCGAGTAACCCGCGAAAGAGTCAGAGGGGGGCTATGCCCCCCTCTTGAGTGCTCAGACCGTCACGACTTCTTGCCATCCTGGACGACGGGAAGATCGCCGTTTTGCGTGCCCGCCGCCGGCGTGAGCGGCGTCATCTTCTGCGCGGGCTTGGGCGTAGAAGGCGCGGGCTCCGCCGCGGGAGCCGGGGTCGGGGCCTGAGTCTCCGCGCGCGCGGGCTTGCCGTCACCATCAGCGGGCTTGGTCTGCAGCGCGCGCCCGAGTATGGAGCGGAGATCCAGTCCGGTTACCTCGCCCAGCTGCTCCATGAAGCTGAAGGCGATTGCGGGCACGTTGCCGGCAAACTTCTGCATGTTCGTCGCGCCGTTGTTGCCCGCGTCGATCATCACAACCTTATCGATGCCCGCGAGCGGGTTGCCCACAGCCTGGAGCGGCCCGGACATGGCGGAGATGATCTCCGGCATCTTGTCGACCACCATCTGCAGCATAGCGGCCTCACCATACTGCTTCCATGCCTCCGCCTTCTGCCGTAGACCCTCGGCCTCCGCCAGCAACTTGAGGCGCGCAGCCTCGGCCTCCGCCTTTCCCTTTGCCAGCGCGACCGCTGCCTCGGCCTCACCCGTCTGGCGGATGCGCTCGGCCTCGGCGGCACCCTTGGCCTGGATGACGCTCGCCTCGGCGTTACCGACCTGCTCCACCTGAGCCGCCTGGCCTGCGGCGGCCGTCTCCAGCTCCTTGCGCTGGGCTTCAGCACGCGCGATGCGTGCCTCGCGCTCGCCTTCTGCTAGGGCGACCTGGGCTCTCTGGTCGCCCTCCGCCTTGATCACGGCCGCGCGCTGCGCACCCTCGGCGGTGATGATCGCGGCCTGGCGATCCGCTTCCGCTTTGATAACCGCCGCCTGGCGATCCGCCTCCGCCGGCTTCAGGACGCTGGCGACCAGCTCCTTCTCCTTGCGCAGCGCTTCCTGCTCCTGAACAGCGATCTGCGCCTGCGTGCGCACCTGCTCGATGCGCACCTCTTCCATCACCACCGCCTGCCGCGCCTGGGCCTCGGCAAGGGGGCCCTGCTGACTCGCCTTCGCGCGCTCGGACTCCACCTGCGCCATGTACTGCGCGCGCTGAACCTCCAGGTCACGCTGAGCCGCTGCGATCTTCGCCTCGGCCTCTGCCTTGGCGATCTCTCCCGCCTGGCGCGCGGACGATGCCTGAATGGTGGCATCGCGATTAGCTTTCGCCTGGCCGATCTCTGCGTCGCGCTCCGCCTCGGCACGCCCGATGCTCGCATCGCGCTTGACCTCTGCGGTGCGCCGCTGCCCGAGCGAGTCGAGGTAGCCTTGGTCGTCCGAGATCTGCTGGATGGTGAGGACATCGATTCCGACGCCCATCTTCTTCAGGTCGACGGCGGCCTCATCCATCATTCGGTTGGCAAACGCCTGCCGGTTGGCATTGATGTCCTCGACCGTGAGCGTGCCCAGGATCGCGCGCAGGTGGCCTTCCAACGTCTGGAAGATCACGTTTTGCACCTGCTGGAGCGACATCCCCATAAACCGCTCTGCGGCGGCACGCAGCGAGAGATCGTCACTCTCGATCTTGACGTTAGCAATCGCGTCCACCGAGACGGGCACGCCCTCCTTGGTGTAGGCGCGGCCTATCTTCAGCGGGATCGTCATCACGTTGAGTTCGAGATACGCGACCTGCTCGACCACAGGCCACTTGATCCCGCCTCCACCCAGGAGCATTCGCGATCCCTTGCGCGAGCCATCCGAGCGCTTCCCATGCCCACGACCATAGATCACAGCCACCTTGTTGGGTGGTACCCTGATGTAGAAGCTGGCGATCATCCACGCGAACAGCAGGAACAGCAGAACCAAGATCACCGGCACGGCGATCCAGACGGGTACCCCAAGCATGCTCAGCATGGTATAGCCTCCTCTGCTACTCGTTCTTATCGGATGGACGCTACTCGCCCAAACGCTCCACGAGCACCCCTTCGGGGGTAGCCTCCGTGATGCGCACGCGCGACCCGATGGGGATCTCCTCCCCCGCTAGAGATCGAGCGATCTGGTAAACTCGAACGTCATCCACAACGCACGCCACTTGTCCAGGTCCGACTGCGGGGATTGCCACCGTCACCTCTCCCATGCGGCCCTCCAGGTCGCGAACGCGGACCTCGCTGCTGCCGCCCTGCGACCAGAGGAACGCCATGAGCCGCCAGGCAGCCCAGCCGAGCACGGTGCCCGCGGCCACGCCCAGGGCGGCGCTGGTGCTTGTGTGCAGACCACTCAGCCGACTGGCAGCGCCTACCAGCCCGAAGGCGCTGAGGAAGATAGAGAGCACCCGCACGCTGAGCGGACCGGGGGCATCGTGGCCGGCGCTGACATCGGCTTCTGGAGCGTCGCTAGCCGGCAGATCGTGATCAACACCCCCATTGATCGCCACATCGTGGTCGAGATCCACGCCGCCACCGATGTGGCCAATCTCGCCCAGCACGAAGGAGAGCACGATGAGAAGGGAGCCGAAGATGCCGATACTCGCGAAGATGTAGAGATCCATAGCGGTTCCTCCCCTCGGGCACTTTATCCACTCGCGTATACCGCGTGGCGTTACACCCTGGGCATCTCACTCAGATTGGCCGTGGCCGCTCTGAACTCCCACCGCCACGACAGCATCGCGATACCGGCCGGCCCCCAAGACGGGATTGTGCGAAGGGCAGCAAACCACCTGACGTGCCGGCCCATTCGCCCTGGCTACACTGTCATTATACTCGCCGCTTCTCCCCGACGTCAACGGATGGAGGGCGCGCGCTCAGGGTCATTTCATTCAGAGGAAAAGTGGGTATAAGCGCTTGGTGACCCCGCGAGTCCGTGCTGATCAGGGAGGAGACCATGGGTGGCAGTGGGGAGTGGCCTCCCGGATCCCTGGCGGAGGCCTTC
>JAAZEM010000082.1 GCA_012512265.1 Armatimonadota bacterium
CCACCCTCGCTATGTAGAGGACTGAAAGACGAGAGCACGTTGCGCAATGCCTTCGCGCACGCGCGGGTCTGTTCCAATCCCACCCTCGCTATGTAGAGGACTGAAAGAACCACCCCCGCTATGGGGTGCTCTGTGAGCTGTGACGTTCCAATCCCACCCTCGCTATGTAGAGGACTGAAAGCACCTTCGACCCCCGGCCCTATATGATGCAGCTCAAGGGGTTCCAATCCCACCCTCGCTATGTAGAGGACTGAAAGTGGGTAGATCCGCCGCCATTTTCCCCACCTCCAGATTCCAGTTCCAATCCCACCCTCGCTATGTAGAGGACTGAAAGGGATCGCTTGCCCCGCCGGGCCGGGCGTTCAGTCTCTCTGCCCGAGGAGCGTTTCGCCAACGATCCGCTCCCTGACGGGTGAAGGTGAACTCTGCATCCGGGGAAGGGCGGTCTTACGCCCAACCAAAAAAACAACGGCACCATTTCTGGTGCCATTGCTCTGATCTGGCGCGCCTGACGCGACTCGAACGCGTGGCCTCTTCCTCCGCAGGGAAGCGCTCTAATCCACTGAGCTACAGGCGCATCATCTGCTTTCCCGCCACACCTCTCGGTGAGCTCGACGCATTCTGGCGGAGGGAGAGGGATTCGAACCCTCGCGGGAACTTATCGCCCCCCTAGAGCATTAGCAATGCTCCCCCTTCGGCCACTTGGGTATCCCTCCGTAGCGTGACCCTATCTTACCACAATCTGTGGATTCTTGCAATACCCTTTTGTATCAGATTCCAGGTCGCTGGGCCCGGCGACCTGGGAGTGGGCGGGAGAACCCCGCCCCGCTGCCTGCCAGGCAGGGAAGGGGCGGGGTTCTGCTTCATGCTCTGGTTACCATCTCTCCGACAGACGCAGAGTGATGGCCCGGCCCGGAAGCGGGTAGCCGGGCTGCGCCTCATACCGCTCGTCGAAGAGGTTGCTCACATGCACTGCCGCGGTCACCGCCCCTCCGAGGGGGGCCTCCAGGCGCAAGTCGGTCACCAGCGCCGCCCCGAGGTAGTGCTCGTTCTTCTGGTCGGCGGGGCGCCGGCCCGTGTAGCGCACATCAACGCCGGCCACCCACTTCCCCAGGCGGTAGGTGGCCCCGGCGTTGGCGAGAAACTCCGGCTTGATGATCAGCCGCTTGCCATCAGTATCCGGGGCGCCGCTGCGGTCGCGCGCGTCCAGATAGGTCATGTTCGCGCTCAGCTGGAGGCGCTCGCTCGCCTTCCACGTGGCAAGCGCCTCGATCCCGCGGATGCGCGCCTTGCCCACGTTCACCGGCGACCACTTATCGGGCGCGACGACTCCGGGCTGCCAGGAGATGAGGTCAGAGACGCGATGGGTAAACGCCGTCGCATCGAGTTCCAGCGAGGGCGCCGGCCGCCACGTCGCTCCGATATCCGCCGTAACGGCGTGCTCGGAGCGCAGGTTCGGGTTCCCCGTCGAGAAGGAATCGGATGGCCAATAGAGGTCGTTGAGCGTGGGCGCGCGGAACGACCGGCCCACGTTGGCGCGCAGCGTTACCTGCTCGCTTGCCTGGTAGACCAAGCCAAGCTTGGGGCTGATCTCACCCTCGAACCCCTTGGCGAAATCGGCGCGGATTCCGGGGATGGCCTGGAAACGCCCCAGCTCCAACTGATCCTGCACGAAAACGGCGGCGGTTGTGCGGGAGTGCTGCCCGACCATACTGCTCTTCAGGCGCTGGTTGCGGGCCTCGATCCCATAGGTGAGGACCTGATTGCCCGAGAGGCGCGAGTGCCCGAGGACTTCGCCGACATCCATCACCGTGCGGTGGGTGGCATCGGTAGGTGCAGGGAACGAATCGGGATCGAGGTAACGATTCTCCTGCTCGACGCGGTAGAGCCGCCCGGTGATGTCGCCGCCCTCGCCCAGGGGGGTCAGGTAGTGGAGATCAAGGAGTGTTCGCTGATCCCTCTGCTCTGCGGCGGGCGTAGGATACGAGGTAGCGCCCGGCAGGTCCTTCTCCGCGTCGCTCCTCTCGGCAGAGAAGGTGAGCTGGCGGCTCGCGCCCAGATCGGCGACCAGCTTCACGCTGGCATCCCATGAGTGGTAGCCGGCGTTGTTCCGGGTCTGCTCGCGGCCCGCCTGGGCGTCGAAGTACTCAAAGTCGTTGGTCGCGGAGGTGCGCTGTGCTGTGAGGGCGTAGCGCAGGCGGCCGGTGCTCCCGGAGTAGAGCCCCGAGAGCAGCTGCGTGTTGAAGGAGCCATATCCCTGCGAAAGCCGGACCTCCGGCTCGCCCGAAGGCGCTCGTGTGATGATGTTGATCACGCCGCCGACGGCGTCGGAGCCATACAGCGCCGATGCACCGCCACGCACCACCTCGATCCGCTCCACGTTCTCGATAGCGATATCGGAGAGGTCTACATCCCCGTGTTGAGGGCTGTTGAGGCGGCGGCCATCAACCAGGACGAGCACCTGACCGGCGCTCGAACCGCGCAGGCTGGGCAGCGCCGCGGCGCCCAGCGGGCCCTGGCGCGGGATGTCGATGCCGGCCGCGCCACGAAGCACCTCGGCGACCGTAGGAGCGCCCGAGGCCGCAATCTCGGCACGTGTGATGACGGTGACGGCGGCGGACGCGGTCTGCTTTGCCTGGCGCCGTCGGGTGGCTGTCACCACCACCTCGGTCTCGGAGGGATCTTCGTCTTCGCTGGCCAGGCAGGGCATGGGAGCCAGCACCGCCGCGATCAGCGGGATTAGCAGCCAGCGAAGCCGGCAGCGGGAGAGTGTGGCATACATTCACGAACTCCTCTCACTACGATGGGGCATCCACGTGCCGGTCACGGTCCCAACGTGCGCGCGGGAGCCCCGAGCCAATCGCTTGGAGGCACTTGTGACGCTGCGGTCAACAAAAAACCCCACCTTCGGTATGAAGATGAGGCCGGTTGCTCCGAATGCTGATCACGCATCGCGCACCGCAGGGGTGATGGGCGAGCCGCGGGCACAATCCAGAATCCATCTTCCAGATAGCCCGATCGAGTGATCCGGAGTGTCACCAGCGCCTTTCTCGCGAAGGGCTGAATGACCAGTTACAGGCTGGGTGTCTGACTCGGGCGTGCGCCCACACAGTAGCGGGACTGTGCCGGAATCTCACCGGCTTCCCCATTTCACCCGGCGTCCGCGAACGCCGGGACCTGCACCGTCAGTATGCGGTTGTCTGGCGTATTATAATGGCCATTCGCACGCTTGTCAAGGGCTTCCACGAGAAGGGCTGCGTTTCTGGCGGCTGCCGTGATCTCTTACGAGAGGAAACCCCCGTCGCGCGCGGAAGCTTGTGACCAGGCAAATCGCGAGCGACTCCCGAGAATGGCGCGCTCTGGACCTCCCTGCCGTGGGGGTGTGGAAGAAGCGGATCCAGGTCCGGAGTTGGCCGGCCTTGCAGTGAGGGGCGAACGCCAGGAACCAGAACGGTGGAAGGTGTCGATGTCTGAACTACGTGTCGAAGAATACGTCATTCCGGCGGCGCGGCTGGGCGGAAAGAACCCGCTGCCTCCGCTAAGACCACCCGCCAGCGTCCACGCGGAGATCAAAGTGGACGAGAGCGTGCCGGAGGAGGCGCGGCGCTACCTCGGCTATGGATGTGACGTTGGAATCCTGCCCTATCGTCTCCAGGACGACTATGACCGCCAGCGCCAGCCGAGGCCCCTTCGGGTGGCTGTGCTGGAGAATGAATGGCTGCGTGCGACCTTCCTGCTCGACCTGGGCGGGCGGCTCTGGTCGCTGATCCATAAGCCTACCGGGCGCGAGCTGCTCTATCGCAATCCCGTCTTCCAGCCGGGCAACCTGGCCGTGCGCAACGCCTGGCTTGCCGGAGGCGTGGAGTGGAACTTCGGCATTCGCGGGCATACGCCGTTCACCTGCGCGCCCCTCTTCGCGGCGCGCGCGACGTCACCCCATGGCGCGCCCATCCTGCGCCTCTATGAGTGGGAGCGTATCCGCCAGGCGCCCTATCAGCTCGACTTCTGGCTTCCGGATGGCTCGCCGTTCCTCTTCGCGCGCGTGCGCCTCTTGAACCCGCACAACCGCGAGATCCCGAGCTATTGGTGGTCGAACATCGCCGTAACGCAGCGCGAGGACGTGCGCGTGATCGTGCCGGCGGATGGCGCCTACAACTTTAGCTATGCCGGGAAGTTCGCCCGCGTGGCGATCCCCGATGGCCCCGGGTTCGATGCCACCTATCCCACGAACGCGCCCCGCGCCTGCGACTACTTCTTCGATATTCCTGACGGGCGCCGGCCGTGGATCGCGGCCCTGGATGCCGAAGGCCGCGGGCTGATCCAGAGCTCCACCGAGCGCCTGCGCGGGCGCAAGCTCTTCGTGTGGGGGATGGGCCCTGGCGGCCAGCGCTGGCAGGAGTTCCTCGCGGAACCGGGCTACGCCTACTGCGAGATCCAGGCGGGGGTGGCGCGCACCCAGTACGAGTGCTTCCCCATGCCGCCTCAATCCGAGATCTCCTGGGTGGAGGTCTATGGGTTGATGGAAGCCGATCCAGCGAAGGTCCACGGAAACGATTGGCAACAGGCGCGCGACGCGGTGGATGAGCGCCTGGAGGCAATGCTCCCCGACGAGCGCGTGCGCGCGGAGTGGGCGCGTGTCCAGCCGGCGCTGGAAGCGCCTCCCGACGAGATTCTGAGCCGCGGCTCCGGCTGGGGGGCGCTCGAACGGCTCCGGCGCGCGCGTGCCGGCGAGACGGCGTCTTTTCCGAAGGCGATCCCCTTCGACGATGCCTCTCTGGGCGAGGATCAGGTACCCTGGCTCGCGCTCTTGGAGGAGGGCGCGCTGCCAGCCGGGGATCCGGGCAAGACCCCAGGGGCATGGCTCGTCCAGGATGAGTGGCGCGCGCTCCTGGATGAAGCCGTGACTGCCGGCCGCGGGGACCATTGGCTCTCATGGCTCCACCTGGGGGTGATGCGTTATAGCACCGGCGAAGTGGAGGCCGCCCGGCAGGCATGGGAGCGCTCGCTTGCGCTGGCGCCCTCGGCATGGGCGCTGCGTTGTTTGGCCGTTCTAGCAGCCCACGAGAAGCGAGCAGGGGACGCTGCCGACCTCTGGTTCCAGGCGCACGCGCTGGCGCCGGAGTGCCGGCCGCTTGCCGTGGAGTGCTGCCAGGCGCTCATCGAAGCCGGCCGACCGGCGGAGGCGCTGTCGCTGGTGGACCGGTTCTCTCCCGAACTCCGCGGGCATGGGCGCGTCCGCCTTCTGGAAGCTCGCGCTGCCCTGGATGCCGGTGAGCTCGACCGCGTCGAGTCAATCCTTCTCGGAGGCATTGAGGTGCCCGACATGCGTGAGGGGGAGGTGGCGCTCTCCGATCTCTGGTACCGACTGCAAGAGCGACGCATTGCCGCCGCCGAGGGGGTGCCGATCGATGACGCTCTCAAAGAGCGCGTGCGCCGCGAATGCCCGCCGCCGCGACAGATCGATTTTCGCATGGCGGGATGATGGCTCCCCGAGAGGTGACGCGCTGCTGGCAGCAACTCGCCTAACCCCCGGCCCCTTCCCTGCCTTCCGGCCCCGCGCCGGCCGCAGGGAAGGGGAGCCACCGCGAGCGACTTGCGGAGGCCCCCGAAGGGAACGGATGGCCCAGGGGGCCCAACCTCTCCATCCGTGTCTGCCCCCCTTCATCTGTGGTATCGGCGTTTTCAGTGCCTGAGGTTCCGACATAAGGAATCCGAAGCCTCGGAGGCAGGGCGCAACCCGGGGCGCGGCGATAAATCACCGCGCTGCTTGCAAGCGAAGCCCTGCCGGGCTGGATTGGGGATACTCCCAGATGTCTCAAAACGGCGCTGGCTGGGAGGGGGAGCCCCGAAAGGGCTTTGCCGGAAAGCAGCGCGGAGCTTCGAGCTCCGCGCGTGCGGCCGGCCTTCTCCTTATCTCGGAATTCCAATTTCAGCGCATCCCTGCTTGACGTCATGGCTTTGACGCGGTATCCTAGTCTACTAGCCATTCGATTCGCCCGGCCAATGGAGTACGAGCATACTCAGCGCGATAGGGCGGAACACGGGGCCTCGGGAACACGGCATCGAAGCCGTGGGGATTATGTGGAAGGATCGGCTTTGCGGCGAGTTCTGCGTGCGGCACACTTTAGCGAAATTGTTCGGTGGTCGTGGAATCGGGGTGGCGTCTATTCGAGGGGCTTCCATCTTTACTCCAGGGGCTTGACCGAGGTGGATGAGGTCAGGCCCCAGTCTGCCGTTGTGCGCGTGACACCGCAGGGCAAGCCGGCCCAGACCGTGGAAATCGTGCTGGATGAGAACGGGATCGGTGCGCAGTGTACCTGTGGCCGGTGCGTGGGCGATCCGTGCGAGCATGCGATCGCGGCATGCCATGCTCTGGAAGGCCATCTGCTGGCACACCCGATCCGGCTCTGGCAGGATGTGCTTACGCAGGCGATTGATGCGAGAAAGGGCTCCGCTATTTCCAGTGTGCGGGGCGTCCTGGTGTTCGGAGTGGGGAGGCTGAATAATAGCTTCCGGATTCGGCCATTCCTGGTGCCTGCGCGGGGGTTGCCCGATGAGCTACCCGAGTCGCCGGCAGATCTGGCCCGGTTCCTCTATGAGAACGGGCTGCATCGGAAAGCCCGAGAGATCTATTCTCGCGTTGATTTCAGTGGCATTCGCAACGCTTCGCCCAATCTGGTCGCCGCCGCGGCGCTCGTGACAACCAGTTCCTTCTACTACTCGGAGCCCGTCACCAAGATAGTTGCGCCGTTCCTGTCTGCTTGCCCCGTCTTCCAGCTAGACATAGATGGTGAGCTGCGGGCCCCCATCGAAGTCGATTCGGAGAAGGCGCGCCTGGTCGTCGTCGCGGAGCGCGTCCCCGAGGGCGTGTGTCTCTCGCTGGCTGCCAGACGGCACGGGCGCTTGGAAACCGTACCGATCCACGATGCCCAGATCGTGGGACGGTCGCCAATCTGGATCCTGAGTGATACGGCGCTCTTTTCCATCTCCCAGCCCACGGAGCTGGTGCAGGCGTTTCTCTCGGAGGATGGTCTGACGATCCCCGAGGATGAGATCTCGGAGTTCACCCAGGAGTACCTCATTCCCCTTGCCGAGCAGGTGGAGCTCGCAGGACACTTTGAGATCTCGCGCGAAGTGCGCGAGGACCCGGTGAAACGCGTCTACCTTCAGGAGGGGGAAGAAGGCCTGGTGGCGCGCCTCGCCTTCGGCTACGCCGATATCGAACTTAGCTTTGCGCCGCACGCGCCCGAGTATAGCGTGTCTCTTTGCCCGGATGGCAGCCTGGTGCGCGTGTATCGCCAGCCCGAGGTGGAAGACGCCGCCTGGAGGGCGATGAGCGGCTTCGGGCTGAAGCGCGGAGACACGCCCGGTGAGTTTGTGCTCCGCAAGGGCGTGACGGCCGTCGATTTCCTCATCCATCAGATCCCCAGGTTGGTCGAAGCGGGCTATCAGATCTTCGGAGAGGAAGCGATCACCTCCGTGCGCGTCAACCGCGCGCGGCCTTTGCTCTCGCTCTCTGTCTTCTCCGGGATCGATTGGTTCGATCTCGAGGCGGTGGTGAAGTTCGGCGATTTGGATGCCTCCTGGAAGGATGTTGCCAAGGCGATCCGGCGTCGCGAGCGCTACATCAAGCTGGCGGATGGCTCCGTGGGCATGCTTCCCTCAGACTGGATCGAACGTTACCGGCGTCTCCTCGGCATCGTGGGCGATGAGGGCGGGAAGATGCGCGTGGGCTCGCACCAGCTCACTGTGCTCGATGAGCTGCTGCGCGATGCGGATGACCCGCGCGTCGATGATGAGTTCCGCCGGCGCTGCGAGCGATTGCGCGACCTGACGAGGATCGAGAGCCAGCCCGTTCCCAGTGGCTTTCGCGGCGAGTTGCGCGCCTATCAGAAGGCCGGCTTCGACTGGCTCCATTGCCTCCACGAGTACGGGCTCGGGGGATGCCTGGCGGACGACATGGGCACCGGCAAGACGATCCAGGCGCTCGCGCTTCTCCAGTCGCTGAAGGAGCGGGGGGAGGCAACGGCGCCCTCCCTGATCGTGATGCCGCGCTCGCTCCTCTTCAACTGGCAACGCGAGGCCGCCCGTTTCACGCCTGAACTGCGCACCCTCATCTATGCTGATGGCCAGCGCGACCAGACCCTGGCGGAGCTGAGCGAATACGACGTGATCCTGACCACCTACGGGGTGATGCTGCGCGATATCGAGGCGCTCAGCAGCTATCGATTCCACTACGCCATCCTGGACGAGTCGCAGGCGATCAAGAACCCGCTGTCGCAGACGGCGCGCGCGGCACGGCGCCTCCAGGCGGACCACCGATTGGCGCTCACAGGCACGCCGGTGGAGAACACCACCCTGGAGCTCTGGTCGCAGTTCGCCTTCCTCAATCCGGGCCTGTTGGGGAGTCTGGAGTTCTTCCGTAAGGAGTTCGCCCTGCCGATTGAGAATCAGCGCAACGAGGAGACTGCGAGCCTCTTGCGCCGCCTCGTTTTCCCGTTCATCTTGCGGCGCACCAAAGCGCAGATCGCCACCGATCTCCCGCCGCGTACCGAGCGCGTCGTCTACTGCGAGATGGAGCCGGCGCAGAGAAAGGCGTACGAGCGCTTCCGCGACTACTACCGCGCTACCCTTCTCGGGCTCATCGAGGAGGAGGGGATGGATCGGGCGCGCATGAAGATCCTGGAAGGCCTGCTCCGCCTGCGACAGGTCTGCAATCACCCCCGGCTGGTAGACTCCAGCTTCCGTGGCTCCTCGGGCAAGTTCAATGAGCTCCTGGAGCTCCTGGAGACGCTGCGCGCCGAGGGGCACAAGGCGCTCGTCTTCTCGCAGTTTACCCAGATGCTCCAGCTCGTGGCGGAGGCGCTCGAGTCACGCGGGGTGCCCTACACCTACCTGGATGGCAGCACGCGCGACCGGTCGGCGCGCGTGGATGAGTTTCAGACGAACCCCGACGTGCCGTTCTTCCTGATCAGCCTGAAGGCGGGTGGATTCGGGCTGAACCTGACGGCCGCCGACTATGTGATCCATATCGACCCGTGGTGGAACCCGGCGGTCGAGATGCAGGCCGCCGACCGCGCGCACCGCATCGGGCAGGAGAAGCCCGTCTTCGTCTACCGCCTCATCATGGCCGACTCGGTGGAGGAGAAGGTTCTGCAGCTCCAGGA
>JAAZEM010000083.1 GCA_012512265.1 Armatimonadota bacterium
CGCTGAGGATCACCGGGGTGCCATAGCCGCGCAGGAAGGGCAGGTCCTCCTTGAGGAAGTGCTCGATGCCGGAGCCGGGCAATCCAATCGAGTTGATCATCCCGGCAGGGGTCTCGCAGATCCGCGGTGGCGGGTTGCCAGGTCGAGGGTGAAGCTGGAGGGTCTTCACTGTGATCGCCCCGAGGCGGCTGAGATCCACGAGATCCGCCATCTCGCGTCCGTAGCCAAACGTGCCCGATGCCGTGGTGACCGGGTTGCGCAGGCGCAGCGTGCCGATCTCGACGGAAAGATCCACCGCGGGCATAGCGGGGGGATGCGTTGGCTTCGCCGGCTCACGCATGGTCGTGCTCCTCTCCTGTGCCTTCGGCCTTGCCTCCGGCGCATGCGCACCGGGCCTGCCGGGGCTCCCAGATGATCTCATCCGCGTTGAAGACGGGCCCGTCGGTGCACACCAGCCGGTAGGTGGGGCCCGCATCTGAGTCGGAGCCCGACCGGACCGGCCAGGCGCAGCCCATGCAGACGCCAAATCCACACGCCATGCTCACCTCCATCGAGACGGAGCAGGGGATTCCGTGGGCCCGAGCAATCTCCGCAATTGCGGCCATCATCGGGCGGGGCCCGCAGGTGAAGATCGCGTCGGGGCGAAGCGGCTCGCGGCCCGCCCCTCCCTGGAGCAGGGAGGCGAGCAGCCCGCTGACGAAGCCGTGGTAGCCCTGGGATCCGTCATCGGTGGAGATACTCACCCGCACGCCGAGCGCTTCGAATTCATCCACGCCGAGGAGCATGGACGCCGTTCGCGCGCCGAGGATGGCATGGATCGGCCTTCCGGAGGGCGCCACCTCATGGGCCAGGGCGAGGAGAGGCGCGACGCCGACGCCACCTCCGACGAGGGCGAGGGGGCCCTCGCCCTTGGGAACTGTGAAGTAGTTGCCGAGAGGGCCAAGCACGTTGGCAATATCGCCGCGCTCCCAGCGCGCGATCAGCGAGGTGCCGCGCCCGAGCACTTCATAGAGGATCCCAATGGTGCCCGCGCCGGGATCCACGCGATAGACGCTGAAGGGTCGCCTGAGCAGCGGATCGTCTACCGTCGAGCAGAGGATGCTGACGAACTGGCCCGCCCGCACGGAAGCGGCGAGCTCGGGCGCATCGAGCACCAACTCTCGATAGCGGCCGCTGAAGCGCCGGTTTGCCACCACCGGGAGTTCCCAGCAGCGGGCGTGTGGAGTGACACCACTACCCATATCGAAACACCAACACCAATCCAACCACCACGGCTACGATGACAGCCGCGTAGAGCATCGCGCGGAGCTCGCTTTGCTGGAAGCGGAAGCGGCCCACGTTCGCCAGGAGAAACGCAGCGGACATTGGGACGAGCGCCGGCACATTCCGGTCGAAAAGGAGCACGACCGCCATCGCGCTGACCAGGAAGAGAAAGCTCAACCAGAAAGTGCGGCGCTCGCGCAAGCCGAACCGCCGCGCGCACGCCAGAAAGAGCGTCAGGAAAACAAAGTCACCGAGGCCGATGCCAAGGCCGAGGTCCGGCAGGCCGGGAGCGGTGGGCACCGGCACGTGCACCGAGAGCTTGGGAACCCACTCGCTGTGCTGCTCGATGACAGCGCGCGTGGTCCCGTGATACACTCCCCAGTAGTCGATCACGGCGGCCGCGATTGCCGCGGGCACGAGCAAGTTCGGCTCGCGGAAAAGAGCCGCCAGGGCCTGCCCCAGCGCGATGGCCGCAGCAATCAGGAAAAGATCCGAGAACGCATGCAGCAGTATTCCGGCATGCGGAGTTGTGGCCCCCGGAAGCACGCCAGCCACCGCGAAGGAGCATGCGCCAAAGAGAATGAAGAGGATCAGGCCCCAGTGGACCGGGAGCGAGCAGGCCGCGGCGACGCGCGGGCCCCAGAGCGCCACCAGCATCGCCAGGAGCAGGGCGGCAGGGATGGCAACCGGGCGTGGCAAGAACACCGCCAGGGGAAGCAGCGTGCGCAACCCAAGGAAGAGAAGTATCCAGAGCAGTATACGCTCTCGCTGTCGGCCCGGGAGATCTCCCCCACTGGTGGGGCGCCCCATCTTCCACCGATCCGACGCTGCCACCGCGATGCCGTCCTCCACTCTAGATGAGATGCGCCTGTATCATACCATAAAAGCAGGAACGACAGCAAGAAGCAAGCAGAGGAACATGGGCGCGGTCACCAGGCTTGATCTCGGGCGCGGAGCGGGTTATAATAGGGCTACCCGAAAGATGGCTTGCCGTCCGGGGGATCATCCAGCGGAGGGAGAAGAGTCATCAGAGTCGCGCTCTTTTCAAACACTTATCGGCCGATCATCAACGGGATCGTGACTTCGATGGAGGCGCTGCGAAGCTTCCTCGAGTCCGAGGGGCACGAGGTGATCATCTTCGCGCCCTACTATCCGGGGCATCGCGACTCTGCCGGGGTGGTGCATCGCTTCCCGTCGGTGACGCTTCCTGCGAAGATGCGCTTTCCCCTGCCGCTTCCCATCGCGCCGGGGATGTACCGGCGAATCGCGGCCCTTGGAATCGACCTTTTCCACACGCACCACCCGTTCGCCATGGGCGCGGCGGCGCTGCGCATCGCGCGACGTCTGAGGCGCCCGTTGGTGACGACGATCCACACACAATACGAGCAATACCTGCATTATATCCCGCTTCCTGGCTCGCTGCTTCGCCCAACGGTGCGGTGGTCCGTAGCGCGCTACTGCAACACGTGCCAGGCGGTGACGACGCCCGCGGCGGGGATGGCCGAGGTGATCCGCAACTATGGGGTGCGCGCCGAGGTGACCGTGGTGCCCAACGGCATCGACCTGCGCCGCTACCGGGGTGCCACTGGCGAAGGGGTGCGCTCAAACCTGGGCCTCGACAAGCGACACACCATCGGGCTCTTCACAGGCCGGATTGCCCCGGAGAAGAACCTGCCGGCCCTCCTCAAAGCAGCGCGGTTGGTGGCAGACCAGCACCAGGAGTTCCGGCTCATCCTCTTGGGAGATGGCCCGGATCTGCCGGCGCTGCGCCGGCAGGCGGAGGCGATGGGGCTCGCTGAAATCGTGCTCTTCCCGGGCGCCGTGCCGCACGAGGATGTTGCCCCGTTCTGCGCTGCGGCGGATCTCTTTGTCACCGCATCGACGACCGAGGTGAACCCAACCAGCGTGATCGAAGCAATGGCGGCCGGCACTCCCGTTGTCGCCTACGACACCTTCGGTGCCCGAGAGATTGTTCGCCCCGGGGCGGATGGGATCCTCACCGAGCACACCCCCGAGGCGCTTGCATCCGCCATTTGCCAGCTCGTTGCCAGTCGCGACACCCTGTCACGCCTGTCGGAAGCGGCAACGCGCGGCGCCGAACGCTTCTCGCTGGAGACGACGGGCCGCCAGATGATGGCCGTCTATCAACAGGCGATCGAGAGGATGCAGCGGGCGCGTTGAGGGCCTGCGGCGGGCCCAGGAGAGCGCCGCGGGGGGCTCCTGAGAGACTCCACAACCCCATCGATTGCTCCGAGCGCATGCAGGAAACCGGAGGCCGTCTCCGAAACCTCCATGAGTGACCTTGATTTTCACCCTTGCTCAAGCAAGCCAACTGGGTGCGCGGCTTGCAGAATGCGGATCGTTGTGATGCGGGAGGGTGTGGATGGACGACGTGCCTATTACGTCCGGAACAGCGCGGTCTTACCTCCTTGTGAATAGAATCTTCGTCGCGCTTGTGGTCTTTTCAATCGGCTACGTGATCTGGCGAGGGTTCGCGGCCGAGTCGGCGCGGCGGGCGACCCCTCTTTTCGGCGAGGTCTCCCTTCTGGAGTGCGAGGGGCGAAAGCGCCCGTTCCGGCTGGTCTGCTTTGCGGACTTGAGCACCGCGGTCCCCGGTCAGCTGGTGATTCGGGAAGGAGAGCCGGGCGCAGTTGTGTGGCGCCTGGTGTCGCGGGAGGGAGATCGCCTGCGCCTGGAGCGCCAGCGATATGGGCGCACTGAAGTGCTGGATCTGAAGCTCCCGCTGGAGGCGGGAACGCCCCGCTATATCCTCGTCGCACCCGAGCCGAAAGGGTGATTTAGTGCCCGGAGAGGAGGGGGATGATGAGGAGATATCTCCGCGTGTGTGTTTGGATCTGTTGCGCCCTGGCGCTGGCATTTGCGCCGGCCGGTGCTCCCGCGCATACCGGCCGGGAGAAGGCACTGGAGCTCTTCGCTTATGATGCCAGCCGGCCGCTCGACGTTCGTGAGAAGCGCATCCGCAAAGAGGATGGAGTTGAGGAGTACGACCTCTCCTTTGCGAGCCCCATGGGGGGCCGGGTGACTGCCTACCTGCTTGTTCCATCGGGAGGAAAGGGGCCCTATGCGGGGATTCTGCTGATGCATGGGGCGACGGGCAGCCGCCGGAGCCTGCTCCCAGGTGCGCGCATCCTCTGCCGCGCCGGCGCGGTCTGCCTCCTTCCGGACGCGCCCTTCTGTGGCGACCGCGCCGAGATGGGCAAGCGCCTGGTGGATATCAACAAGCCGGAACAGATGCGGGCGGGTGTCATCCAGTCCGTCGTGGAACTGCGCCGGGCGGTGGATCTCCTGGTGGCGCGCCCCGACGTAGACCGGAAGCGGATCGCCTTCATCGGCTCCAGTTTGGGCGGATCGATTGGCGGCATCCTGGCCGGTGTCGAGAAGCGAGTGGCCGCCTACGCCCTCCTCGTCGCCTCGGGGAGCTGGCACGAGGCGGCGCTGAAGAGCCGGCACCCACTGGCGCGCCTGGCACGCTTGGGAGTCTCCAAGCAGACCATCGATAAGGCGGCCACCCTCCTCGCCGATGTGGATCCCATCCACTACGTCGGGCACGCGGCGCCGAGCGCGCTCCTGTTTCAGAATGGCCGGCGCGATACCACCGTGCCCGCAGAGTGCGCCCAGGCCTACCAGGATGCCGGCAGCCAGCCGAAGGTGTGCAAGTGGTACCCTTCGGGCCACGAACTCGACATCGATGCCTTCATGGATCGCGCCCAATGGCTCCACGAAAAGATCGGCATCGGGCCAGTCCCCCGGCCAGCTCACAATGGCGGCCTCAACCACTGAGAGGCCCAAACGCGGGGCTAATTTGCTCTCACAGGATCCTTTGCCCTCCAGATGCGCTGGCGGCGACACCATGGATGAGGGGACGAACGCAGACGGGGGGTTGCGGGCACCTTGGGTTGTGACACCGCCTCGGGATCGAGGTCGGGCCATCCGCGTGGCTCTCTCGGAGGGCGCTCTTGAGGGCATGGCCACCGCGGGACGAGGGGATCAGAAGCTCAGGCAGGGCGTCCTGGGATTCCGACATAAGGAATCCGAAGCCTCGGAGGCAGCACGCAACCCAGCGCGCGGCGATAAATCACCGCGCTGCTTGCGAGCGAAGCCCTGCCGGGCTGGGTTGGGGAGACTCCCAGATGTCTCAAAACGGCGGTAGCTGGGAGGAGAAGCCCCGCAGGGGCTTTGCCGGAAAGCAGCACGGAGCTTCGAGCTCCGCGCGTGCGGGCAGCCTTCTCATCTCGGAATCCCAGGCAGGGCGTCATTCTGTTTGACGGTGCGCGCGGCGCCATGCTATAATGACCAGTGTACTACGGGGGAAATCGCGAGGTGAATGGGTGGTGCCGAAGGCCGGACTCGAACCGGCACGAGGTTGCCCCCAGCGGTTTTTGAGACCGCCGCGTCTACCTATTCCGCCACTTCGGCATGGCAGCATTGCGATTATAGCACGCCCGGGGCGTCATGTCAACGCTCCGATGCTTTGCCCATCCGGTCTTGTCTAAGCGGTTGCTCGGAAGCATGCCGGGTGGACGAAACGATGTCTGCAGCCACTCCCCTCGCCTCAGCAGATTGTGTTGCTTTGCCCGTGCGCTTTGAAACATGCCGCCCCGCGCTGCCGCGGTAGATCGTCGGAGGGTACTCCCATGTCAGACCATCAGGAGAGAGAGCAGAGCTTGCCAGACACATCAGGGGAAAGAGACCAGGCGGGCGAGCCGAGCACGACCGAGCGTCGCCCTGAGCATGGAGATGCCGCCGAGGCACGGGATGCTTCCGAAACAGCCAGCGCCGAGGGCGCGAGGGAGCCGGGCGGGCCGCCTGAAGAGGCAGAGGATGAGACCGCCTTCCCTGAAGAGAGGGGCGCCGGGCCCAGCACGCTTGAGGCGGGGGGTGCGGAGGCAAAAGATGTTTCGCCTGAGAGCGCGCCGCACATTCGAATGACCTCTGCGGGCACGGGCCCGCAAGCTCCGGAAACCGGTTTCGGTGCCGTGCCGCCGCGCAGCGGGCAGGGAGGTGCTGCCCACACCAGGACAAGCCGTCCACCGCGCCCGCGCCGTCCGGCATGGCTTCCGTGGGCCGCTGGTGGCTGTGGCGGCTGCCTGGTGTTGGCGATCCTCTTTTTCGCATTCACTGTGATCGCGGGCTTCGGGGCGCGCTCCAGTCCATCTTTGCCCGTCGGCGAGAAGGTGGGGCTGATCTACGTGGAGGGCCCCATCGTGGGCGGGCGGGGAGCGGCCAGCCTCTTTGGCATCTCCAGCGGGGCCGACGTCATAGTGCGCCAGTTGGACCGCGCCCGCCGCGACCGCAGTATCAAGGCGGTGGTGCTGCGCATCAACAGCCCGGGTGGATCGGCTGCGGCCTCGCAGGAGATTTATCAGGAAGTGATGAAGCTGCGAAAGGCGCGCAAGCCGGTGGTCGCCTCGATGGGCGACGTGGCCGCGTCTGGCGGCTACTACGTGGCCGCGGCAGCCGATAAGATCATGGCGAACGGCTCCACGATGACCGGGAGCATCGGCGTGATCATGGAGTTTCTGAACCTGCAGGGCCTCTATGAGAAGGTGGGCCTAGGCACGGTGACCCTTAAGAGCGGCCGGTTCAAGGATATTGGCTCCGCCACGCGCCCGCTCACCGAGGATGAGCGCCAGCTCTTGCAGGCGATGATCGATGATGTGTATGACCAGTTCGTGTCGGACATCGTTGCCGGGCGAAAGGTGCTGAGCCGCGAGGATGTTCGCCGCCTTGCCGATGGGCGGATCTTCACCGGCCGGCAGGCCAAGAAGCTGAAGCTGGTGGATGAGCTCGGAAACCTCCAGGACGCCATCGCCCTCGCTGGGAAGATGGCCGGCATGACCGGGCGGCCTGCCGTGGAAGAGGTGGGCCGGCGCGGATTCCTCGACATCTTCCTGGGGGAGGACTCGGGTTACGGAAGTCTGATGCGCCCGCCCATGAGCGGCGCCGAAGAGGAGCGCCTGCTGAGCGCGCTCCGCCATTACATGCGACAGCCTGCGCTGCCGAGGTAAGCAAGAGGGAACATGGCCGGAACAAAGCGCGAAAAGCTGATGGTGGTGGATGGGAACAGCCTGCTGTATCGGGCGTTCTTCGCGTTGCCGAATCTGACGACTTCAGATGGGCAGCACACGAATGCGGTGTACGGCTTCAGCATGATGCTCCTACGCCTGCTGGATGAGGAGAAGCCTGATTACTGCGTGGTCGCGTTCGATGCCCCCGGCCCCACTTTCCGGCACGAGGCATATGCCGAGTATAAGGCCACACGCCAGAAGACGCCCGACGAGCTTCGATCCCAGGGCCCACTGGCGCGCCAAGTGTGCCAGGTACTCAGCATCCCGATCCTGGAGGTGCCTGGCGTCGAGGCAGATGACGTGGTTGGCACCGTGGCGCGCTACGCCGAGCGGGAGAGCATCGACGTGCTCATCGTCACCGGCGACATGGATGCGCTACAGCTCGTGACGGAGCGCGTCCACGTTCTGGCCACGCGCCGGGGGATTACCGATACGGTGCGCTACGACCCCGAGGCCGTCGAGGAACGCTACGGCGTGCGCCCGGAGCTGATTCCCGACCTGAAGGCGCTGACAGGCGATCCTTCCGATAACATCCCCGGTGTGCGCGGGATCGGGATGAAAACCGCTGTCAAGCTCCTGCAACGCTATGGGTCTGTGGAGGGCCTCCTTCAGGCCCGGGACGAGGTGCCCGAGCCGCGAATCCGCCAGGCACTGCAGGATGCCGGCGAACAGCCTCGAGAGTCGCGCGTCCTGGCGACGATTGTGACCGATGTGGAGCTGGACGCGGGTCTGGAGGCGTGGCGGTGTCAGGAGCCCGACCGTCCGAAGGCACGCGAACTGTTCGATCAGCTCGAGTTCCGCAGCCTGCGCAGCCGGTTCGATGAGGATGATACTGTCACGGCCGCGCCTGTCTCCGCGCAGCCGCTGGCAACCATCGCGGATCTCGATCGGCTGGTATCGCGGGCGTGTGCCCGGCGTGGCGTGGCGCTCGCACTCGCGCCGACCCCTGAGCGCGGCGGGCAGGCCGCTACAGGAGCGCAACCAGAACTGGACCTGGGGCAGGACGCGCGCCGGCTCCCCGAGTTGGCCGGCTTGGGACTCGGAGTGGACGATGGCGTCTACGTATGGGATCCCACGAAGAGCGAGGTGACGCTTGCGATGCTCCGCCCTCTCCTGGAGGACCCGCGCGTGCCCAAGTGCGCACACGACCTGAAGGCGCTGCATATTGCGTGCTGGCGGGCCGGATTCGAGCTAAAAGGCGGCGAGTTCGACCCGATGGTGGCCGATTACCTCCTCAACCCGGCGCGCAGTTCGCACGCGCTGAACGATCTCGCCTTCGATCACCTTGGCTATGAGCTGCCCCCGGAGGGTGCGGAAGGCGCGCTGGCTGCGCGCGCCGCGGCGACTTACGCGCTGTGGGGCATCTTGCAGGAGCGCCTGCGCGAGGAGAACCTGGACGGGCTCAACCGCGACCTGGAGGTGCCCCTCATCTCGGTGCTGGCACGCATGGAACGCGAGGGGATCGCGGTTGCCGTGGACCGGCTCCGCGCCTTGGCTGCCCGGCTGAACCAGGAGGCGCAGGCGCTCGAGAAGGAGATCCACGAGCTGGCTGGCATGGAGTTCAACATCGGCTCCACGAAGCAACTCCAGTTCGTGCTGTTCGAGAAGCTGGGCCTGCCCCCGGAGAAGAAGACAAAGACGGGCTACTCCACCGGGGTGGAGGTGCTGGAGAGACTGTCGCACCTCCATCCCATTGCCGGAAAGATCCTGGCCTATCGCGAGCTGACGAAACTGCGCTCGACCTATGCCGAGGCGCTGCCGCGCCTGACCGATCCACTGACAGGCCGGGTCCATACCTCGCTCAACCAGGCGGTGGCGGCGACGGGGAGGCTCTCTTCAAGCGAGCCAAACCTACAGAACATTCCAGTCCGCACCGAGATCGGCCGCGAGATTCGCCGGGCGTTTATTGCGCCGACGGGCACGCTCCTGGTATCGGCAGATTACTCGCAGATCGAGCTGCGCCTCCTGGCTCACGTGACCGGCGACAAGGAGATGGTGCGCGCCTTCAACGCGGACGAGGATATCCACGTCACGACGGCGAGCGCGCTCTTCGGCGTCCCGGAAGCGGAGGTGACCGAGGAGATGCGCCGCCGCGCAAAGACGGTGAACTTCGCGGTGATCTACGGCATGAGCGAGTTTGGCCTCGCGCGCGACCTGGGCGTTTCCCCAGCCGTGGCGCGCGAGTGGATCGCGAACTACTTCGGGCGGTATCCGGGGGTGTTGGAGTACAAGGAGAGGGTGATCGCGCAGGCACAGCGTGACGGCTTTGTCACCACGCTGATGGGGCGGCGGCGCTACCTCCCGGAGATCACCTCGCGAAACCGCAACTTCCGTGAGTTTGCCGAGCGCGCGGCGGTGAACACGCCGATCCAGGGCACCGCGGCGGATATCATCAAGATGGCGATGGTGCAGATCGACGCGCTCCTGCGCGAGGAGGGGTTCCGGACGCGGATGATCCTCCAGGTGCATGACGAGCTCCTCTTCGAGGCGCCACAGGAGGAGAAGGAGCGCCTGGTGCCACGGATCCGCGAGATCATGGAGGGCGTCTTGCCGCTTCGGGTCCGCCTGAAGGTCGATATCGCCGCCGGCCCCAATTGGGCCGACATGGAGAAGCTCGCGGCGTGAGCCGTGACTTGCCGGGCCCGCCCGGGTGAGTCGGCGCGCCCGGCTTCATCAATCGCCAGCCACGCCGGGTGCTAGCTTCTCGGCCCAGGTCCGTGCTGAGAGGGGATCCAGAGGATCTCGTGAACTGAGAGGCGCGTGCCCAGCGCTCCGGCGAGGAGCTGCGCGTGTCCTAGCGCATCCAGGACCACGGCGACCTCCTGCCCGGGACCACCGCCCAGCGCGGCGACCCGCTCTCCCGGCTGCAGCAGCGCGTGGTCTGTCGCCAGGACGACCGATTTCACCGCGACTTTCATCCCCTCGCCACCGATGACGGAGACGCCGGCCCAGAAAAGCCCTGCCTCTGCGGGCGTGCAAGCCCGGTTTTCCCCCGTCTCCGGGTCGAAGCGGGGCATTCCTGCGGAGCTGCTCCGATAGTCGCGCAACAGCTGGACGCCGCGCTCTAGCAGCTCCTGATGGTGCCCCGGATCGAGGGTCGGGTAGGGGAACCCTTCCCAATCGGGGGTGTCCGCCACGCAGATCAACCGGCAGCCAGTCCCCCCCAAGGCACGCGCGGCGGTCACGGCGGTGCGCCCGGTCACCGAAGCGACCACCACGGCGTCGATCCCGCCCATCTGGACCCGACGCGCGAGCGCCTCCAAGGCGCCCGCGCGTTTCAGGTTATCGCTCACGGTTGCTCTTTCCCACACGAACGCTTCTCATTCTGCGTCCGTATCACCACTTCTCCCAGTGCACCAGGCTATCGAGCGGCTTCTTCGTGACCGACGGCTGCTGCGCAGGGTAGCCCAGGGCGATGAGGGAGACCAGGCGCATCGACTCGGGAGCTCCGAGCAGGGCGGCGATCTTCGGCGCATACGGCTTCTTGTCGCCGGCCACCCAGCAGGTACCCAGGCCGTGGTCCCAGGCAGCGAGCAGGATCGCGTAGCTCACGATGGAGCCGTCCTCAACGTAGTAGCGGCCATCCTCGCAGAGCACGGCGATGCACGCTGGCGCGGTAGCGATGAATTTCCCGTAATCGGCGATCTCTGCGATTTGTCGGAGCATCTCCTTGTCGGTGATGACGACAAACGACCACGGTTGCACGTTGCGCGCCGAGGGGCTCCAACGCGCGCAGTCGAGCAGATCCTCAATCACACCGCGTGGCACCGCGCGATCCTCGTAGGCGCGGATGCTGCGTCGAGTCTTGAGCGCTTCTCGGATCTCCATCTCTCCTCCTTTGCTGAGGCCAGCTGCGAGCATCACTGCTTGCGCGGCGCGGGTACCTTCACCAGGTAGTTCGCCATTTGGGACACCTCATCGCCAGAGCGCCCGGCAATGACGAAGCGCTGCGTCTCCTCGATCCAGGGAGCTGTGATGCGCGTCACCGAGACCGGCTTCCCCCCGAGCAGAATCACGAGGTAGCGACCGCGCGCCTTCCCTGCGGCTCGTGCCACCCGCTTGCAGGCCTCGGCCCGAAAATAGAGCGCCAGCGCAGGACCCTTCGGCACCCCGTTCTGATAGTGCGTCTCCATGCGGACCTCCTCCAGGTCGGAGCGCGTAGCCAGGGCCTGTGGGTCGAGCGCGTAGTGGCGCTTCTCGAAAACCACACTCTTCCGTCCCTTGGCCGCGTTGGCGTTCGAGATGCCATCGGCCAGGTGCACGGCGACGGTGCCTGCCATCGGGATGGGGCCCCCGGCGACGCGCCACCCACTGCGCACGCGGGCCGGGGGGAAGAACGCCACATTGCCTGGGGGCCGAAAGAGATGATCCGGGATCGGCGTGTTGAGACTCAGCTTGGTAACCTCGCTGACGATCTGATTTCCCGCCGAATCCTTCCCCTCGGCACGGAGGACGCAGGGAAAGCGGCGATCCAGGCTCTCCCAGATGCGAAGGCGGAGCGTTCCCTTCCACCAATCCTGGCCGGCACGTGCTTTCCGTGTGCCGTCATACACGGCGCACCGCGTGCCCGCTACGGTGCCGGTGCCCGCGCGCTTCCGTCCCGGAAGCGTGGTGCCCGCGAGCAGCGGCTGAACGATATCCGGCACCACGCGGAGGCCCGCGGGATGCCAGGTGTGCCCCGACTTGGCGCCGTGGGTCCAACGGTACATCGCCTGACCATCAAAGAGCTGCGTCTCGACAGGGGCATCGCTCTGCCGCGTGACCACACGGCACCGATTGGTGGTGAACCACAGCTCTGAAACGATGGTCACCGTCTTGCCACCCACCGTTTGCCGCGTTGAAGCGACGACGTGTCCCGAACGCGCGGCGACCGATGAGGCCGGGGCGGCACAGGCGGGTGCAAGCACCGGAATTAAGAGGCAGAATAGAATGGCTTTGATCAATCGCATGAAGTATCCTCTGCAGGGCGCCAGCGCCTCAAAGTGTACGGCACAAACAAAGAGAACCGCCCAACACCATCAGGTTCCGCGATAGGGCGGGATCTCCTGCCGGAGACGGGCGTGGATGGGGGAGTGCTCTCCTACTCCACGGCCCTTCGCCGGCATCGATATCGCGGATGAAGGCGACGGACACGGATGGAGAGGTGCGCGCCCAGGATCATGCTCACATCCGCGATCGTGTCGAATTACCGGCGTGGCCTGAGATTCCGACATAGGGAATCCGAAGCCTCGGAGGCAGGGTGCAACCCGGCGCGCGGCGATAAATCACCGCGCTGCTTGCGAGCGAAGCCCTGCCGGGCTGGGTTGGGGATACTCCCAGATGTCTCAAAACGGCGGTGGCTGGGAGGGGGAGCCCCGAAAGGGCTTTGCAAAGAAGCAGCGCGGAGCTTCGAGCTCCGCGCGTGCGTGCGGCCTTCTCCATATGTCGGAATCCCAGCGGCGTGGCCATCTCCCGGCCCTGAATGGGCCCGGAGAGGCCCGGCATTGGAGCCGCCGGTTTCTGCGCCCGGAAAGGGATTCCCTATCTCGGAATCCGGGGAACGACCCTCTTTCGCATGCCAGGTGGATCTGGTATAATGAAAGGCAGATGGAAACCCGCGACCGCGAGATCCAGGATATTCTCAACAGCCTGCCGACCCAATCTTTGAACGCCATCAACCGGCTGCGGCAGATGGGCCGCCCCGGTGTACCGGCCCTGGCAGTGGCGCTGAAGTACCCCGATCCCACCATCCGTGCGGGTGCTGCGCGTGCCCTCGCCCGGATGAACGACCCCGACGGCGTTCCTGCTCTTGCCGAGGCCGTTGCTGATCCGGATAGTAGCGTTCGTCTGGCTGCAATCTTGGGCCTCGCGGAGTTTCCCGGCGCCGAAGCGGTGCAGGCGCTTGCCCAGGCGTTGCGCGCGCGCCATGCGTTGGTGCGCGACTGCGCGGCTCGCGCCCTGGCCTGCCGCTCGCTGAGCGCGCTGCGCGCCGCTCTGGATGACCCTGACCCCGTCGTTCGCGCCGCCGCGGCCCACGGCATCGGCTATTATGCGCGTGACCGGCGTTCAGCTTCCCGTCTTCGCGAGATGCTAGACGACGAGGACGGTGATGTTCGCATCATGGCTGTGCGCGCGCTCGCCTGGATCAGCCGGCGCCATCCGAGCGTTCTCCCCAATCTTCTCATCGCCTTGGAGCACCCGGATGAGAACGTGCGCGCCACGGGGGCATACTATGCCGGGCGCGTCGGCAATCGAGACGCGTGCGAGGCCCTCGTGCGCCTTCTCGGCGATTCGAGTCGCGAGGTAGTCCTTGGCGCCATTCGCTCGCTAGGGTCCCCAGACGCGGAGGCGCATGGCACCTATCGCGGCGTTGGAGACGCGCGCGCCATCCCGGGTTTGCTGGCGCATCTCGCCGGGCCGGATGCCGATCTTCGCGTCGCTGCGGCAGGTGCCCTGGGCTGCGTTCTCCACGCCGACCCCTATGGCGAGCGTCCTCCGGAGATGCTGACCCGCCTTGTAGAGCGCCTGGAGGACTCCGATGCCCGCGTGCGCTCCGCGGCTGCTACGGCGCTCGGCGAGAGTAGCGACGGTCGCGCCGTGGAACCCCTCGTCCGGGCGCTACAGGATCCGGTATGGTCGGTGCGCGCGGCGGCTGCCAGCGCCCTCGGGGCTCTGGGCGACGCGCGCGCAATCCCCGCGCTGGAATCAGCCACCGACGATATCGACCTGGCCGTTGCCCGGCGTGCCGAGGCCGCGCTGCATCAGCTTCGAGTTCAGCTCGCTTGATCTAAAATCCGCGCTCCCTTCACCCGCTCTCTCTCCTGGGGCATGGTTCACTGGAACCGAACCCCTTGCATGCGTGTTCCTGGTAGTGACGATGCCTGAAGAGCATGGCCTGAGCGGGGCGCATCCTCCGGCACGGAGAGGTCCCATCCGGCCCACTGAGGGCTTCACGCGAGGTCTCGCGACACGAGGCTGGGCGTGACATGGAGCGTATGAGTGGCGCATGGAGGTGAGAGGTGGCACGAGAACGTCTGGACAGCACCCGCAGCCGGCCGATGACCGCGGAGGAAGCGGCGTTGATGGAGAACAATCAACGGCTGGCGAAGTGGGTGGCCAATCGGGTGGCAAAGCGAGTGGTGGCCCGGCAGGGCACCGATCACAACGCCGACACGCTCTTCGAGGACCTGCTCGACGCGGCGCTGTTCGGCCTCTCCCTGGCGGCCAAGACCTACCGACCGGAGATCGGCAAGTTCTCAACTTACGCCGTGACGGTGATGACCGGCGAGTGCAACCGGTTCCTGGAGCGGAGCGGGCGTAAGCTCCCGCCGCCGGATGTTCACGTGATCAGCCTCTCTGACCTCGTGCCGCGAGATGACAACGAAGGGGATGCGGTCGGCGAGTTCATCGCGGATCCGAACGCCATCGATCCGGCGGATGTCGCGTCACGGCGTGCGCTTCCGGGGGTGCTTCAGGATGCTCTGGCAACGTTGCCGGACCGCGAGGCCGAAGTGATCCGCCGTCGCTTCCTGTTGGGAGAGAGCCTGGAGAAGATCGGCGCCGCCTTGGGGCGAAGCCGCCAGCGGATCTATCAGATCGAGCGCCAGGCGCTGTCGCACCTGCGTAGCGCGCTTCAGCAGCGTGGCTATGCCGCAGCCGCCGACCTGATCTGAGTGGCGGCGGTCACTTCAGATCCGTAGCTCGAATAGTCAGGTCACCGGACGGTCCACGGCACGTGTGAGGGCCGTGGACCGTCACTTCCTTTCCTTCCAGTAACCCGGAGAGCCATCCGGGATCTTCCTCGCTGAAGAGGCAACGCACTACCCGCCGCTCCGAGGCCGCGAGCTCGACGTAGAGCACTCCGTTGGCCTCTCGCCCGAAGCGGCGCACCGTGCCGGTCACGCTCACCTGCCTGGCGCCATACCGCTCATGGGCAGCCTGCGCATCTGTCTCGTAGGCGGTAGCAAGCGCCGCCGCGGTGACCTTGTAGAACGGCACCGCGGATGCCTGCGAGCGCAGAATCTTCCACACTTCCGGCACCACGAAGAAGAGGCTGGCGAGTGCAGCGGCAAAGAAGATGAGTCCCAGGCGCTCGAGCGGATCCAGGGATGATGCTGCGGGCTGCATCCTTGCTGCTTCCCCAGGGGCGCTCGCTTCCAGCGAGACCGTCGGCCGGTTGCTCGGGGGCTCCTGGGGCTCCATATCACTTCTCCTGGAACAGCTCGATCACTTCTCCATTCGGCCCTTGGAAGAAGGCGATGCGGGCGGGCACGGTGCCCAAGAGGACGTCTTTCGGCTCGATGGTGATGGGGCGGCCGGCCGCGCGCACGCGGTCAACGGCGGCATCCACATCGGCGACGCGAATGGCCAGGTGGACCATCGGGAATTGCTTGATATTGCCCTCGGGGACCATGCTTTCGGGGATGCCCACCACCTCCACGTAGCCCCCGTCCCCCATATCGAGAAGACAGAGCTGGCGCACATCCATCGTCCATTCGTTGGCCGGACGGAAGCCAAGCACCTGGGTGTAGAACTGCTTTGTCGCCTCGTAATCGGTCGTCTGTATCGCCACGTGGTGGAAGCCGCACCCCGCGACGACGGTATTGCCTGCCATATTGCTCCTCATCCTTACTCTGTGATGGTGTATCTCATTCGGCGATCAGACGCAAAGATCCTTTCCAATTCCGCTTGACATCCTCTGGAAGGGGTGATATGATAAGGAGGGTAACGATTTCCTGCTCCGCTTCCTTCAACCAGACTGCCTTGTCCGTCTTTAGATGCGGGTTCTCCCGGTTTTCTGTTAAGGCACGGTCCAATGCCAGATGCAAAAACACCCGAATTGGTGATTGTTCTCGATTTTGGCGCGCAATACAGCCAGTTGATTGCCCGGCGGATTCGCGAGTGCCGCGTGTACTGCGAGATCCTGCCGGCTGAGACGACGGCCGAGGAGATCGCGCGTCTCCAGCCGCGGGGAATTGTCCTGTCGGGCGGACCCAACAGCGTCTATGACGAGGGAGCGTTGCGGTGTGACCGGCGCCTCTTCGAGCTGGGCATTCCGATCCTGGGGATCTGCTATGGGCACCAGTTGATGGCGCATCTCCTTGAAGGCCGCGTGGTGCCCGCCGAGACGCGCGAGTATGGGCGCACGGAGCTGAGCGTTCTCGTCGAGGACGAGATCTTCCGTGGCCTGGGCGGCGACCGCGTCTGCTGGATGAGCCACGGCGACATGGTGCAGGAAGCCCCCGCCGGTTTCCAGGTGCTGGCGCGGACCGACAAAACGCCGGTGGCGGCGATGGGCGACCCGGTGCGCCGGCTCTATGGCGTGCAGTTCCATCCGGAGGTAACCCATACCCCCTGGGGTAGCGAGCTCTTGCGCAACTTCGTGATCAACGTCTGCGGTTGCTCCGGATCCTGGACGATGAAAAACTTCATCGAGGAAGCCACGGAGCAGATCCGCGCGACGGTGGGCAACGGGAAGGTCTTCTGTGCCACGAGCGGCGGCGTCGATTCGATGACATTGGCTGCCCTGGTGCATCGTGCCGTCGGCGACCAGCTCACCTGCGTCTTCGTCAACCACGGCCTGTTGCGCAAAGGCGAGGCAGAGCAGGTGCGCCGCACGTTTGCAGAGCACCTCCGTTTCCCGCTTGTCTACGTGGATGCAGAAGCGCGCTTCCTGGAGCGGCTGCGGGGGGTGACGGATCCCGAGCAGAAGCGGAAGATCATCGGGCACGAGTTTATCCACGTCCTCGAAGCCGAGGCCGACAAGGTGAAGGGCGTAGGCTTCCTGGCTCAGGGCACGCTTTATCCAGACGTGATTGAGTCTGGAACGGGCTCTGCGGCGAAGATCAAGACTCACCACAACGTTGGGGGGCTGCCCGAGCGGATGCGCCTCAAGCTCGTCGAGCCGTTCCGGCGGCTGTTTAAGGATGAAGTGCGGCGCGTTGGAACGGAGTTGGGCTTGCCGCCGGAGATTGTCGGGCGACATCCTTTCCCGGGCCCCGGGCTAGCGGTGCGGATCTTGGGCGAGATTACCCCGGAGCGGTTGGAGATCCTTCGCGAGGCGGATGCCATTGCCATCGAGGAGCTGCGCAACGCCGGGCTATATGACCAGATCTGGCAGGCCTTCTGCACGCTTCTGCCGGTGCGCAGCGTCGGCGTGATGGGCGACCAGCGCACCTATGCCTATCCCATTGTGATCCGCGCGGTGACCAGTGAAGATGCGATGACGGCGTCGTGGGCGCGCATCCCCTACGATGTCCTTGAGCGAATCAGCAGTCGGATCAGCAACGAAGTGCGTGGAGTCAACCGCGTGGTGTACGATATTAGCTCCAAACCGCCGGCGACGATCGAATGGGAGTAGGTCGTTCCGGCAGCACTTGGGACCCAGTGATGAGCGGAGCGACGCAACAGACGCTCCACGACCAATACATCCGTTGATTGACCGGCAGTGGCACCAAGGGGTGCAGCAAGAGCGTATGGCGTTTCACGGATGTGGGGTCCGGGTATACTGATACCGTAGGCTTGGTGGGCCGCGATCGGAAGAGCGGTCGCGCGAAGAGGTGTCTCCGCCTACGCTTGCCACATGCAGCGCTTCTCACTTTCCCGGCCCGGTTGTCAACGTCTAGTGCGTGCTCGGGGCAGCTTCGCCCGGCGCGCAGAGGTGATTCGATGGCAGTGAATATGGAATTGGCCCAACTCGAGGAAAAAACCCTGGAAGATCTGCACCAGATCGCCAAGGAGCTCGGGATGACCGGGTTCAGCCGCCTGAACAAGCAGGACCTGATCTTCAAAATCCTACAGGCGCAGACAGAGGCGTCTGGGCTGATCTTCTCCGAGGGCGTGCTGGAGATCATCTATCCGGATGGCTTCGGCTTCCTACGCATGCGAAACCTGCGCCCCAACCCGGACGACGTCTATGTCTCCCAGTCGCAGATCAAGCGGTTTGGCCTGAAGACGGGAGATACGATCTCCGGCCAGGTGCGCCCCCCCAAGGAGGGCGAGCGCTATTACGGTCTGCTGCGCGTGGAGGCGGTCAACGGATTGGACCCCGAGTTTGCCCGCCAGCGCACCGATTTCGATGACCTGACGCCAATCTACCCGCGCGAGCAGTTCCGCCTCGAGACGGACAGCAAGAATATCTCCGCCCGGCTGATCGACCTGGTGGCGCCCATCGGGAAGGGGCAGCGCGGCCTCATCGTCTCGCCGCCGAAGGCAGGAAAGACCACGATCCTCAAGGTGATCGCCAACAGCATCACGACCAACCACCCCGAGGTGGAGTTGCTGGTGCTCCTGATTGACGAGCGCCCAGAGGAGGTGACCGATATCCGGCGGTCGGTGGATGGCGAGGTGGTGGCCTCCACGTTCGATGAGCTCCCCGAGAACCACATGCGCGTGGCGGAGATGGTGCTGGAAAAGGCCAAGCGTCTCGTGGAGTCCGGCAAGGATGTCGTGGTGTTGCTGGATAGCCTCACGCGCTATGGCCGGGCATCCAACGTGACGGTGGAGCCAAGCGGGCGCACGCTCTCGGGCGGTCTGGATCCCGTGGCGCTCTTCCGCCCCAAGCGCTTCTTTGGTGCTGCGCGCAACATCGAAGAGGGCGGCAGTCTCACGATCCTGGCCAGCTGCCTTGTGGATACCGGCTCGCGCATGGACGAGATGATCTTCGAGGAGTTCAAGGGCACCGGCAACATGGAGCTCGTCCTCGACCGCAACCTGGCCGACCGGCGTATCTTCCCGGCCATCGACGTGAAGCGCTCTGGCACGCGGCACGAGGAGCTTCTCTACTCGGAGGAAGACCTGCGCAGCATCTGGCGGCTCCGCCGCTTGCTAGGCGCACGCGAGCTGGAGTCCTCGGAGGCCACCGAGCTGCTCATCGACCGACTGCGCAAGACGCCGAGCAACGCCGAGTTCCTGAAGATCATCGACAAGAGCATCAAAACCGCTGACCTGGACTGACAGCGTGGCAGGCCTGAACCGGAACCGCAATCTGGCACCGGCGATATCCCGAAGGGCCCGTCACACCATCGAACAACTAACTGACACGTCTCATCCTCGCGAGGGTGAGGGGCGGCCGAGGGTTGGCCGGCAGCTTCTCTCGGGGAGGGAGTGATGTGCCAGGGAAAGGAGCGGGCCCATGCCCTTCATTGACGACGATCCTTTCGAGATGGAAGAGCCTGAAGAGGGGAAGCCCGAGCGGGCCGAGGAGCTGGAACAACGCCCGGATCGAGGTGAGGTCCGCCCTCGGGAGGTGAAGGTCGTTGGCGTCTTTGAATATGAAGCCGCGCATGACTATTTTGTGCTCCTGCGTGATTCCCATGGCCGGCAGCTCCCGATCCAGATCGGACCCTTCGAAGCCCACTCCATCTACATGGTTCTCCAGGGCGAGCAGCCGCCACGCCCGCTGACGCATGACCTCTTCAAGACCGTGATCGAGCGGTTGGGTGCCAAGATCGACAGCCTGACTATCGATGATCTCTTCCATTCCACCTATTACGCCAAGCTCGCGTTGCAGGTGAAGGATGGGATTCTCGATATCGATACGCGGCCCAGCGATGGGATTGCGCTGGCACTGCGCGCCGGCGCGCCCATCTACGTCGCAGAGAGTGTGCTGGATGAGGCCGAGAAGCACACGGAGGGCGAGGAAGAGGAGCTGGAGTAGCTCTCCGCGGCGCGTCGATACCACGGGGGAATCGCGAGAGTCTCCCCGTCTGCACCGGGCACGCCCGCCTTGTTCGCCCGCTTGTGTGTCTCACGGGCGTCTGCTATAATACGGGGCAGGCAAGCGTTGTCCTTCCATCCCTCTTTGGCAGGAAGGCGCGGTACCGCCGTGCGTCCTGCGAGCGCGGCGCGCGCGGGGCATCTCTCAAACGCCCGGCGGCAGGAGGGGCCGCCGTTCCACGGGGAGCGCAGGGAGGATGAGGCACGCTGGAAGATGGGGGGCGGGCGCCACCATGTCCCAGAACAACGTTGGGGACTCCGGCCTGCCAGCGCATGGGTGTTTCATCCTGGGGATACGCCTTCTTTACCTGGCGATGATGGCGGGAGCCGCGACCTGCTTGGCGCTCTTTGGCGTTCAGTTCGCCGCGCCGCTGCAGGAGGCGGTCGGGGGAGTCTACAACCCACTCCAACCGCTGCTGGCCCTGCTGCGCGATGCGACCGTGCCAGAGATCGGCGGGGTGGATGTGGCGCCGCTCATCGGAGCGGCGCTGATCATCTACGCCCGCTATGTCCTGGCTCTGTGGCTCGCGCCCCATTCGGGGGAGAATGGCGGAGCACGGGTTCCCGATGCCAGCCGTGCTCAGCCGGTGGGGGCGACTGCTGCGCCGGCCGCATCTGCTCCCATGAAGCCGGTGGCGCGGTGGGGGCTGACCGGCGCGGCGGCGAAGAAGCGGCGCATGGAGCTGCTCCGCGAGATCGCCCGGCAGAAGCGGATTGTCGAAAAAAGCACGGGCGAGGAGCGAGAGGCTGCTATCGCCGCGATCCGCAGCCACCAGGCGGAGCTGCAAGCCCAGGAGAAGAGCCTCGCTTTCATGGCCCTCGATGTCGTTGGCTCGACGAAGATGAAGGTCTCCGAGAAACCGCTGATCATCGAGCACGCCTTCCTCGCGTTTCGCGAGTGGGTGGAGAGCATCATGAGGCAGCACGGCGTCTGGAAGAGCTCCTGGACGCCAGATGGCGTGATGGCGGCGTTTCCGGACGTGAATGAGGCGGTGGCCGCCGCTCAAGAGGTGCTCGAGGGCCTGCCCAAGTTCAATAAGGAAGGGCACGAGATGAGCGTGCCCTTCCAGGTGCGCCTGGGCGTCAGCCAGGGGAACGTGATCTTTGATGACGACGCGCGCATGGATGAGGTGAGCCATCAGGTGATCGACTTGGCCGGCCACCTGCAGAAGTACGCGTCGCCCGATACCCTCCTGATGGCGAAACACGACTACGCCAAGCTGCGCGACCGGAAAGGCTTCCGAACGGCGAGTCAGAACGTGGACGGTTATGAGACCCTCGAGTGGAAGGCCTGACCGCGGGAGAGACCGTATCGCCCATGCCAAAACGCAGTATCCGCGAGCAAGAGGAGCACGATCTCGCTATCCGGCGGATCGCTCGCGCCCGCTTCGCCAGCACGCCCGAGTGGGAGGCCTTCACCAATCCGGGTGAGAGCAAGCACTATGCCCTTATCCTGCCGGACGGACGCCGCCTCTACCCCGACCTCGTCGCCCGCCGGAAGGGAGCGCACGCCTCCAGCTATGTGATCGAGGTGGAAACCGACAGCACGGTCACCGAGGAGGAAGCGCAGCAGTGGAAGGCGCTTTCTGATTTGGGGAGGCGCTTTCTGCTCTTCATCCCTGCCGGGCACCTTCTGCGCGCTCGCGAGTTGTGCCACCGCTTAGGGATCACGGTACACGGCTACCGGGTCTACGAGCTGACGCCCTTCTGGATCCGCATCCGCAACTTTCGGGTGTGACGCACGCCCTCACGGCCCAGGGAGCCGTCCCGTTTAGCCGAAGCGCCCGGTGATGTAGTCCTCCGTGCGCCGATCCTGGGGCGAGGTGAAGATCTGGTGGCCGGTGTTGTACTCCACCAACTCTCCCATGAGGATGAACGCGGCGTGATCGGCCAGCCGCGCGGCTTGCTGCGTGTTGTGGGGGACGATCACCACCGTGCACTGCCGCTTCAAGTCGAATAGCGTCTGCTCGATCTTGTGCGTGGAGACCGGGTCGAGTGCGGCGGTCGGCTCGTCCAGGAGGATGACCTCCGGCTCCATGGCCAGGACGCGGGCGATGGAGAGGCGTTGCTGCTGCCCGCCTGACAGGTGGAGCGCGGATTCGTCGAGGCGGTCGCAGACCTCGTCCCACATGGCGGCGCGCACCAGGCTCCGCTCCACGATCTCATCGAGGCGCTTGCGGTCGCGAATCCCGCTCATGCGGGGACCATACGCGATGTTGTCATAGACGCTCATGGGGAGGGGGACCGGCAAGGCATAGATCATCCCCACGCGCCGACGCAGGCCGACGACGTCCATCTCGGGAGCGAAGATATCGCGCCCATCCAGGAGGATGCGCCCGGTGTGCCGCGCATGGCGCGTGTTATCCACCAGCCGGTTCATCGAGCGCAGCAGCGTGGTCTTCCCCCCGCCCGCCGGCCCGAACACGGCCAGAATCTCGTTACGCCTCACCGGGAGAGTGATGTTGTGCAGCACCTCCTGATTGCCATAGGCGGCGCTGAATTGATCCACCTGTATTTTGATCTGCTCATCCATCGAAATGGCTCAACTCCAGAACCCGAATCACCTGCGCGCTGAGCGTCCAATTGCCCCGGGCGGCGCTTTGCACGCCCCGTCAGATTACGTGGGGCGTCTCCGATTGCGGCGGACAGCCCGGACAATCAGCCAGTTGGCCAGGACGTTGATCACCAGCGTGGTGATAATCAGGATGGCGCCGGTCGCATAGGCCTTCTCAAGCGAGATCCCCTCGATGGCCAGGATGTAGAAGTGCACGGACATGGTGCGCGCGGGCGAGAGCAGCGAGGTCGGCATGTTGAGGGCGGTGCCGGCGGTGAAGATTACCGCAGCGGTCTCGCCGACGCTGCGCCCAATCGCGAGGATGATCCCCGTGATGATGCCAGGTAGCGCCGTGGGCAGCACCACGGTGGTGACCATCTGCCAGCGCGTGGCCCCCAATCCAAAGCTGACGTCTCGATACGGATGCGGCACCGTCAGGATCGCCTCTTCCGCGGTGCGGATGATGGTGGGGAGGATCATGATCGCCAGCGTGAGCGCGCCCGAGGCGATGGACCAGCCCATCTTCAGGTAAGAGACGAAAAAGATAAATCCGAAGAGACCGAAGATGATGGAGGGAACACCGGCGAGGGCCTCGGCGCCGAATCGGATGGCGCGCGTGATCGGGCTCTCCCAGGTATATTCGGTCAGAAAGATGGCCGCGCCGATTCCGAGCGGTGCGGCGATCACCACGGCGCCCAGGGTCAGTGCGATGGTGCCGACGATAGTGGGGAGGATCCCTCCCTCGCGGCCCATCGCTTCCGGCGCCGTCGTCAGAAAGCTCCAGGTGACGTGCGGCAGCCCAAGGCGCAGGATGTAGGCGAGGATGAACCCGAGCACCACCAGCGTGCCGAGCGCCGATGCCCAGATCAGACCGAACGCGACGCGCTGCGTCACATGGGGCCACGTGGAGTGCCGCTTCTCTGAGATCATGACTTCACCCTCCGGCGCGACACGGTGTTGGCCGCCAGATTGAGCACCATGATGAAGACAAAGAGGACGACCCCCGTCGCGAAAAGCGCCTCACGGTGCTCGCCGCTGGCGTAGGCCATCTCCAGGCCGATGTTACTGGTCATTGTGGTTGCCGGATCCAGCAACGAGCGCGGCACTTGCAGCGAATTGCCGATCATCATGATGACGGCCATCGTCTCGCCAAGGGCACGCCCCATCCCAAGGATCACGCTCGCGGCGATGCCGGATCGCGCCGCCGGAATGAGCACTCGCCAGATCATCTGCCAACGAGTGGATCCGAGCGCCAGCGCACCTTCGCGGTAGGCGGGCGGAACGGCACGCAGCGCATCCTCGGAGATGCTGATGATGTTGGGAAGGATCATGATCCCAAGGACTACCGCCGCCGTCAGTACGCTCAGACCGGGGCCGCCCAGGTGCGCGCGCACCCACGGCACCAATACGGTGAGCCCCACGAAGCCGTAGATCACGGAGGGGATCCCTGCCAGCAGCTGAATCGCCGGCCGAATCACCGTCGACAGCCACTCCGGCGCCAGCTCTGCCGAGAAGACCGCCACGGCAAGTCCGAGCGGCACGCCGACGATCAACGCGCCCAGCGTGACCCACAGCGAGCCGAGGACCATGGCACCGATGCCGAAGCTTCCGCCCTTCTCCGCGGGCATCCAGTGCGGATTGAAGAGGAAGTCATCCAGCCCCAGGCGGACGATCAAGGGCAGGCCGGCCTGGAAGATGAAATAGGTGATGATGGCCAGCATGATGATCACCGAGCAGGCCACCACGAGAAGCGTGCGCCCGATGAGGCGCTCTCTCAATCCTTCCAAGGTGTCTCCTTGCGAGGCGCCGGGATGAGGCCGATACTCGCCAACGAGCGTTGCCCTTCATCCCCGAGCACGTAGGCGATGTAGTCGCGGCTTAACTTCGGGAGCTCGCCACCGCGGGCCACGACCATGAGGAAGGGGCGCACAAGACGGTAGCGCCCAGCCTCGACGCTCTCGGCAGTGGGCAGAACCCCATCCACCGCGATTGTACGTACCCGCGAATTGACAATCCCCAACGAGATATAGCCGATAGCGCGCGGGTCGCCCTCCACTACCGCGCGCACTGCGCCGTTCGATCCCTGCCGGATGGAGCGGTAGCTGAGGGGCGGGCCATTCTTGCCCATGACCAACTCCTCGAAGGCGCCACGCGTGCCGGATCCCGCCTCGCGGTTGACCAGGGTGATCGGCGCGGCCGGTCCGCCTACCTCGCTCCAATCGCGGATCTCGCCCGCGAAGATGCGGCGGATCTGCTCCAGGGTCAGGTTGCGCACGGTGTTCGAAGGGTGAACGATGATCGCCAGCGCGTCGAGCGCCATGACGATCGGCTCCAGCGTGCGCTCCTCCTCCTGCAGTAAGTCGCGCGATGACATTCCGATATCGGCGGCGCCCGTCTGCACTGCCTGAATGCCAGCCGTGGAGCCAATTCCCTGAATATTCACATGAACACCCGGATGCGCGCGCATGAACTCCTCGGCAAGCTGCTCGGCAAAAGGAGTCACGCTAGTCGAGCCCGCGGCGGTGATCTGCGTCGTCTCCTGGCCGCGTGTTCGGGAGCAGCCCGAGAACACACTCAGAGCCAGGGCGACGCTGGCAAGGAAAAGGGCGACGGCCGGGCGTGGCGATCGCCGCGTTGTGGAGGTCTGGTCAGGTCTCATAAATCTCGTATGCTTGCCGCAGTCGTGGTGCGCGGGAACCCGTCATATGGCCCAGACGCGGCATAGCGCCGGCGCCAACGCCCTTCCGAACAGAACGCGACACCCTCTGGGGTTGACTGGCATCTCCAGTTCGATGCAGGCTGGCGATCTCGCCCCTGCGACAGGTATTCTTGCACAAATCCTGCAACCTGTCAACCCGGCGGCAGGTTTACACCGCTACCGGGATCGTGCTACAATATCGGCGAGAAGAGAGGTGACGTGCGCTCATGCGCGCTGTGATTCAAAGAGTTCGCCGGGGAAGAGTGGTCGTCGATTCCGAGACAGTAGGTGAGGTCGGGCACGGTCTGGTGGCCTTGATCGGGGTCGCGGAGGACGATACGCTCCAAGATGCGCGCTACATTGCGGAAAAGATCGCCGGGCTGCGCATCTTCGAGGACCGCGACGGCAAGATGAACCTCTCCGTCAAGGAGATCGGTGGAGGCGTGCTGGCGGTCTCGCAGTTCACGCTTTTGGGCGACGCGCGCAAGGGACGGCGCCCCAGCTTCTCTGGGGCGGCTGCGCCGGAGCGCGCTGAGGCGCTCTATCTTCAGGTGGCGGACCTCCTGGAGGAGCAGGGGATCCCGGTGGCGTTGGGCCGGTTTCGTGCCCATATGCAGGTGGAACTGCTGAATGATGGTCCAGTGACGATCTTGCTGGACAGCAGACGGCTATTCTGAGAGAAACGTGGTGGGAAGGTAGGGAGAGGTCAGTTCGATGGGATCGGATCGAGACGCGGTGGAGGACCTGAGGCGCTTCTTCCAGGCCAGCTATTTCCCGGACGTCAATCAGGAGAAGATACAGAAGCAGACCCCAGCTGAGCCGGATCCGGACACGCCGGAAGAGTTCACGCGCCGTGGCGATGCATTGGCGGCCGAAGGAGAGATCGGGCAGGCGATAGAGCACTATCGGAAGGCGGTGCAGCTTGGCGGGCAGCAGGCCCGGCCACATACCCGCCTGGCAGACGCCTACGTTTACACCGAGAACAGCGCGCGTGCCATCTCCCAGTATAAGAAGGCGATCAACGTCGCGCCCGATGACGCCGAGCCCCATTTCGGGCTGGCAGAGCTCTACCGGCGTTTTGGTCGCATCAAGGCGGCGATACGCGAGTATCGCATCGCCAACTACCTGGATAAGAAGAACGCCTTCTACCGCTACCGCCTGGCTGATGCCCTCACTCAGGCCGGCTACCTGCGCGACGCCCTCGTCGAGATGACGCACGCCGTGGAGATCTCCCCGGACGATTCATTCTACCGCTTCTGGCTTGCCGAGCTTCACCTTCGTCAGGGCAATCATGAGGATGCCGTGCGCCAGCTGGAAGTGGCCGCCGAACTGGCGACGCAGGATGATTACTATCACCTACGCCTCGGTGCGCTCTACCTGCAGACTGGGCAGGCGGAAAAAGCCGTGCGCTCGATCCGAAACGCGATCCGCATTCGGCCTGAGAATGGCTCCTATAAGCAGATTTTGGGCGAGATCTATCTGCACCTCGGTCGCGAGGAAGCGGCTAACGTTTGCTATGAGTTTGCCGGCGCCCTCGATGCCTATGACCATGACTTCGTACGCCGGTTTCGCATCTCGGTCGGCTGGCAGTAAATCACTCGATAGCCGGCTGCGCGCTGGCTAACCAATGAAGAAGGCCCCGCGCGTCTCCACACCAGAGGCGCACGGGGCCGAAATCGTTTTTCAAGAGGCCAGGGCGATCCGCGGGTTCTCCTCGCCATAGCTGCGGAAACCAGAGGCGCTCCCCTGTCGGCGCGGCTCCTCCGAGAGGCGCAGCCGGCCCAGAGGTGCCAGTCCGGTGCGGTCTGCAGCCAGCAGCCGCGTCGTGAGCTCCCGATCACTCACAGAACCCATGCTCTCGATGCAGGCGGCGCAGTAGCAGCCCTCCGCAAGGCGCTGGCCATGGGCATCCACGAACGTCACCGTCGTGGGGAACGGCTCTGGCATGAGGCAGATACCGCATGTTGGAACCGGTCTCAGGATGCTATCGCTCGACTCGCAGAGATCGTGGACGACGTCATAGATCGTCTTCCGCGAGGAGCGCTCGCTGATGGAGAAGCGGTAGTTCTCCTTGAGCGCCAGCTCGATCTCCTCCAGGACGGCCACCTCTTCATCGGCAACATGGACCGCGTAGGCGGTGATCGTGCCCTCGGCGAGTTGGTACACCTCGAACTCAGGCGCGAGGCTGGAGAACAGCTCCTTCACCTCGCGAATCTCCTGGCGATTGCGCACCTCAACAATATAG
>JAAZEM010000084.1 GCA_012512265.1 Armatimonadota bacterium
TCGAGGTCGCGGCTGAACCTGCGACCGGACTGAAGTGCGAACGCTGCTGGCTGGTCCGTGAGGATGTGGGCACCAGCCACGAACACCCCACTCTATGTATCCGATGCGTCGATGCAGTAGACCTTCAGCAAGGAGGCACCAATGGCTCAACAGCTGGATCTGCACCGATACCGTGAGATGCTGGAGAAGGAGCGGCAGCGGATGCTGCGCCAGATTCGCACCATTGATGCTGGCCAGGATCAGGAATTGTCGGAGTCGTTGAGCGAGATCTCCGATTACGACGACCACCCTGCCGATGTCGCGACAGAGACCTTTGAACGCGAGAAAGACCGGGCCCTGCGCGAGAATGCACGCGAGACCCTGGAGCGCGTGGACGCGGCGTTGCGCAAGATGGATACCGGAACCTATGGGCTGTGCGATATCTGCGGCCAGACAATTCCGGCGGGCCGGCTCGATGCGGTTCCCTACGCGACGCTCTGCGTGAAATGCCAGGCGGATGTGGAGGGCCCCTAGTGGGTCGTTCGCCACGCGCGACTTCATTGGCTGGCGAGGGCCTCTCTCTGTCCGCGTCCATCTCCTGTTCGGGCTGTGGGCGCGGACAGAGGCGGGCCCCGATCGATGCCGTGCCACTCGAAAGGCCACTGGCGTGACGCGCGCTCCTTTGGCGCCAGACGGCAGCGACGGCCGCGGCGGTCGGATCGGCGAGGGGTTGCAGGGCAATCCGGCACCGGTGGGGTGGCCTCGCTATGTGCGCTACCTGTGCCTGTCGCTACTCGTCGTGGCCGCCGATCAAGCGAGCAAGCACGCCGTGTTGCAGGGGGTGGGCCCAGACCGCTATCTTCCGATCCTCGGCAGCACCTTCGGGATCCGTCTGGTCGAGAACCGGGGCGTGGCGTTCAGCCTCTTCGCGTCGGCCGGGTCGTTCTTGATCCCGCTGACTCTGGTGGCCATCGCCGCCATTCTCTATTATGCCCGCCGGGCCGCGGGCGTTCATCCCTGGATGTTGCTCGCCCTCTCGCTGCAACTCGGGGGCGCTGTCGGCAATCTGATCGATCGCCTTCGCTACGGCTACGTCGTCGATTTTCTCTATCTGAGTTTCTGGCCCACGTTCAATGTGGCCGATATTGCTATTACTCTCGGGGCCGGACTCCTTGCCTACTGCTTGCTGGTATCGCCCGACCCCGCCAGGACGGAGTCCTCATAGATGCGACCGATCCTGTTCCATATTCCCGTGATCCCAGTTGCCGGCTGGATCGCGCTTGTCGCTGTGTTCTTTGGCTTGAGCGCCTATTGGGGCCTACGTGACATCGAGGCCGAGGGCCTCTCCCCGGAGGAGCGCGGCCGCCGGCGCTCGGGCATGCTCGCGGCCCACGCCGTCCTCTTTGCTATCGCCGCGGCGCTCCTGTGGCACTTCCAGGCCGCCATTGCCCATCCCCTGCCGGTTCGAGCCTACGGCTTCATGCTGATGACCGGTTTCGCCGCCGGGCTGCTCTGCCTGAAGCGCGCGAGCCGCGGCACGGCGCTCCCACCCGAGGGGGTCGTCGACCTCATCCTCGGGTTGCTCCTGGTCGCTATCATCTCATCGCGTTTCCTCTTCGTGCTGCTCCAGTGGGAGAGCTATTCCGATGACTGGCGCGAGTGGTTCCGCGTCTGGGAGGGCGGTCTTTCCTTCCACGGCGGCCTGGGGGGCGGCATCCTCTTCGTCGTCTGGTATGCCCGTCGCTACGGGTTGCGTTTCTGGTGGCTCGCCGACCTCATCGCCCCGGGGCTTGCGCTTGGCTACGCCTTTGCGCGCGTCGGCTGCTTTCTCAACGGCTGCTGCTATGGCCGGCCAACCTCGCTCCCTTGGGCCGTCCAGTTTCACGACCCGCCCCTTTCGACGCATTTGACACCGCCGAGCCATCCAGTGCAGCTCTACGCGGTGATTGCCAACCTGGCGCTCTTCGGGATCCTCGCCCACGTCTGGCGGCGAAAGCGGTATGATGGCCAGATCGCCGGGCTCTACCTCATCCTCTACTCCGTCTACCGCTTCGTGGCGGAGGGGTTCCGCAAGGGCGTCACCGGCAACCTCTTCGCGCTGGGGATGACCGAAGCCCAGTGGGCCAGTCTCGCCATTGCCGCCGCCGGCGTGGCGCTGATGGTCACCATGCGCAAACAGGCGACCGAAGGCGGGCCGGACCCCTCGGGGCGATCCGCGTCGCGCCAGCCTGCCGCGCTGGGTAAGGAGCAACCGGCCCACGGCAGTACCAAGCGACGGGCCAAGAAGCGGAAGTAGAGGGGCCGTGGCTTGCAGATGGTCGGAAGCTGGGCGAGGAGGTCGCCACCTGGCTTCGCCTCTTCGGCGGCACTCAGCCAGGGTCGCTTCGCCCGGACCCGCGGCGGGGCGGTGAGGTAGGAGAGGATGCGCGTTCTTCACGTGCTGCCGCCGGCCTCGGGGGGCATGTTGCGGCATCTGAAATGCCTGGTCGCGGGCCTGACTGATGTGGAGCCGTTCTGCGTCGCGGTTCCCGGCGCCGGCCTGGAGGCGCTCCGCGCCATGGATCGGGCCCCCTGCGCTCCTCTCCCTCTTCCGAATCGCGCCACGCTGTCGGCGCTCCTTCGCGCCAGCCTGGCGACCGCGACGGCGTCGCGGAGGTGGCGTCCGGATCTGATCCACGGCCACGGCTATCGCGGCATGTTGGTAGCTGGAGTGGCCTCATGCCTAGCCCGCAGGCCGTTCCTCTTCACTGCGCACACGCTTCCCAACGAACTCGGGCGTGGCTTCTGGCGTCTTGCCGGGCCGCTCGCGCGCCGGGCCCGCGCCGCCGCATGCGTCTCGCAGGCGATTCAGCGCGGTCTTGCCGAGAGACTGGCGCTTCCTCCGGCCGGCTCGTTCTCGCGCGCGCTCAACTCCGGAATGCTCCGCGTCATCTATAACGGGATCGAGCCCGGCCCGCCTCCGGGGCCGCGCGTGCCGCTGCCCGCGGATCTCGGGCTCCCTACCGCTCGACCCGTGGTAATCACCGCCGCGCGTCTCGCCCCGCAGAAGGGGATTGCCCACCTGCTCGATGCCTGGGCGCGCCTCGCCCCCACGTTCCCCGAGGGCATTCTCTTGGTGGCCGGAGACGGCCCGCTGCGCCCGGAGCTGGAGGCGCAGGCGACGGTGCTTGGCATCGGCTCATCGGTGCGCCTCCTCGGCTTCCGGGAGGACATGGATGCCCTGCTGCGCGCGGCTGACCTGGCCGTCGTCCCTTCGCTCGCTGAAGGACAATCGATCTTCACTCTGGAAGCAATGGCCAGGGGAGTGCCGGTCGTCGCCACCCATGTCGGAGGCCTTCCGGAGATGGTGCGCGAGGGCCGCACCGGCCTCCTCGTCCCCCCTGCCGACCCACCGGCGCTCGCAACGGCCATGGCCCGCCTGCTCAACGACCAGGAACTAGCCTCAGCGATGGCGAGGGAGGCGCGCGTGCTCGTTGAGAGGGAGTGGACCGTCGCGCGGATGCTGGCCGGCTACCGCGATCTCTACAGGGAAGTATGGCATACGGTAAAGCAATCATGACGGGAGGTGACCGGATTCCGGCACCTGCTCTCGGTGTTCGGCCGGTTGGTCCGGTGGCGCCGCCCGGCAAGCCAATCACGCGCGGATGGAGCGTTCGAGCGCGCCGTGACGGAAATGGGCAGCTGGCTGGATGGCTCCTTGCAGCCACGCTCTGGTGGCTTCTCGCGTGTGCGCCTGCGAGCGCGATGCCCAGGCCGTTGCCTGAGCCGGCGAATCACCAGCCGGTCGTCCTCCTGGTGCTCCTTTCCGGGGTGAGCCTCAGCGACCTGACTTCATGCCCGGCGCCTGCCATCCGCAGTCTGATGACCTCTGGCGCCGTGGGCCTGATGAACACGCGCACCGGTTCGGGACAGGGTCGGTTGCGCCGTGGCATCGACAGTCTGGTGCTCCACCCAGAGGAGATCCGCCCGACCACCCTGGAATCGGGCTGCCTCACCCTGGGCGCGGGCACGCGCTGCTTCGCGCGCAGCGAAGCCGGAATGGCGTTCGACGCGAACGAGCCGGTCGCTGGCGGGAAAGCCGCGTCCCTGTGGCAACAGCGCACCGGGCTGAAGCCAGGGCGCGACCGCGTCTACCACGTGGCGATTCCGCGACTCATGGCCGGCAATCAGCGCCGCTCGTATGCCGCGGCCCCGGGCGCCCTAGGCCAGGCACTTCGCGAGGCAGGGATGCTCGCCGCTGTCGTGGGCAACGCCGATGATGAGCATGGCCGCCACCGGGAGGCGGCGTGCATCGCGATGGATGTCCTCGGGCGCGTCCCGCTTGGTTCGGTTGCCAGTGCTCTCTCTCGCCCTGACCCGCTGGCACCAGGCGGCTACACCACCGATGCCCGCGCGGTGACCGATGCCACCCTCGACGCGATTCGCGCAGGCGCCCGGTTGGTCGTGGTCGAGACGGGCGATACGGCGCGAGCAGAACGCGCCAGCGACGATATTCAGGCGGAGCTTCGCCCGCTGAGGCGGCAGGAGGCACTGATGCGCGCCGACCGGATCGTGGCCGGCCTCCTGCGCCATGTCGATGCCAACGAGGCGCTCCTGCTCTTGGTGGCGCCGGCGGTCTCGCTCGACGCGGCGCGCGCCGGCACCCAGCTGGCCCCGGTCGTCATGGCTGGGAAAGGCGTGACGCGCGGTCTGATCCTCTCGCCCTCGACGCGCACGCCAGGGCTCTGCGCCAACACCGATATCGCGCCCACGGTGCTCCACTTCCTCGGCGTGCGCCCGCCGGTGCAGATGGTGGGCCGCCCGCTCACGTCTCAGCGTGAGATTCACGCGCCCGAGACGCTTCTCGCCCTAGAGGAACGCCTCCAGCGCGTGGAGAGCTATGCCCGGCCGATGATGCGCCGCCTGGTCTGGCTCCAAACCGCGCTCTTCGGGACGTTTCTCTTCGTCGCGTGGGTCTATCGCGGCGCGCTGCCCGTGCATGCGCTCTATGCCGGGGCGCTTGGTCTGGCGGCGCTCCCGCTGGCGATCCTGCTCACCGCCGCGATCTTACCAGGTTCGCCAACCTCCGGCCTGCTGTTAGTGCTGCTCCTGGATGCGGTGCTGGTTGCGGTGGCGCACAGCCTACGCCGGCTGGCATCGCCGATAGGCATCCTCTTCCTGGCGAGCACGGTGGTCCTGGCGGTCGACCTGTGCGCCGGCGCCCCTCTCATGCGCGCGTCGGCGCTCGGCTACTCCCCCTATGGCGGCGCCCGCTACTACGGCATCGGAAACGAGGGCTTCGGGTATCTCGCCGGGTCGCTGCTCTTCGCCATCGCGTTTCTCTGGCCGAAAGCGCGGCGCGCGCCGTCGAAACCGGGAGCAACGTCACATCCAGGCACTCTCCGCATCCCGCTGCTGGTGATTGCCGCGCTCTCGCTGGCTGCGGCGGTCCTGGTGGGCCATCCGCAACTGGGAGCCAACTTCGGGGGGGCGGTCGCCGCCGGGGCGGCCAGCGCGGCCGCGGCAATCCTCGCCCTGCGAGAGCGGCTGAGCCGGCGGGGAATCATCCTGCTGGCGCTGGGGGGAATCGCAATCGCCGCACTGCCGTTCCTCTTTGAACTCCTGTCGGGAGGGGGATCGCAGTCGCACATCGGGCGCGCGATGGATGGCGTGCGCGAGGGGGGATTGGGAACCGCCTGGGGGATCATTCACCGGAAGCTCGCGATGAACTGGAGCTTGCTGCGCCGTTCTCCCTGGAGCCGGCTGCTCCTCCTGGCCGGGCTCACGGCAGCCTACCTAGTCCACCGGCATGGCGAGGCGCTGCGGCAACGCGCCCCCGTGGTGCGGGCCACGGCGAGCGTCGCCGTGGTCGCCGCGGTTGCCGCTCTGGTGGCGAACGACTCCGGAGTGCTTCCCGCGGCGGCCATCATCGTGGCCACGGCGGCCGGGCTCCTCGCGTGTGCCGCGCGCTTGGCGATGGAAGAACCCGGCGACGCGCCATCCCAGGCAGACGAATAGCAGAAGTGCCGCTCTTCCCTCACCCGAGGGGAGAGCGGCACCTGAACCTGGCCGGCTGGTGCCGGCACTCCGAACCCGTTCCCCGGACCAATGCGCCCGGAGAACGTGGATTACTCCTCCAGCTTGCGGATGATCGCGTCTGCCATCTCGGCGGTGCCCACGGCGGTGGGATCGTCGCGGTTGGGCTTCATGTCGTAGGTCACATCCTTGCCCTCGGCGATCACCGCCGCGACGGCGCGCTCGAGACGATTCGCCGCGTCCTCTTCTCCGAGGTGGCGTAGCATCAGCATCCCCGAGAGGATGAACGCCGTGGGGTTGACCTTGTTTTGCCCCTTGTAGCGAGGCGCCGAGCCGTGCGTGGGCTCGAAGACCGCCACATCCGGGCCGATGTTCGCCCCGGGCGCCACGCCCAGGCCGCCCACCAGGCCGGCGCACAGGTCCGAGAGGATGTCGCCATATAGGTTGGGCATCACCAGAACGTCGTACAGCTCCGGCTTCTGGACCAGCTGCATGCACATATTATCGACCAGGCGCTCTTCATACTCCACCTTGCCGGAGTACTCCTCGGCTACCTCACGGGCGACCCGGTAGAAGAGGCCGTCGGTGAACTTCATGATGTTGGCCTTGGCGACCGCCGTCACCTTCTTGCGCCCATAGCGGACCGCGTAGTCGAAGGCAAAGCGGACGATCTGCCGGGTGCCGGTGACCGAGATCGGCTTGATGGAAATGGCAGAATCGGGCCGGATCCGGCCCTTGCCAAGGGCGATCACCTGGTCCGCTTCCGGCGTTCCGAGATCGAACTCCACGCCGGCGTAAAGATCCTCGGTGTTCTCGCGAACGACCACCAAATCGACATCGGTGTATTTCGATCGGATGCCGGGATAGTACTTGCAGGGGCGCAGGCAGGCGTAGAGGCCAAGTTCCTGGCGCAGGGCCACATTCACCGAGCGGAAACCGGTGCCGATGGGCGTGGTGATCGGCCCCTTGAGCGCGACCTTATTGCGGCGGATGCTCTCCAGCACCTCGGGCGGCAGCGGCGTGCCATGCTTCTCCATGACATCAACGCCTGCTTCCTGAACATCCCAATCAATCGCAACACCCGTTGCATCGAGAACGCGGCGCCCTGCCGCAACAATCTCCGGGCCCGTCCCATCTCCCGGAATCAGCGTGACCTTATGTGCCAACCGAGTTTCCTCCCAACTAAGCAGCAGATTGCGGATTGCCTGGGCGCCCACTGTGAGATGGCGCGCCTGAAGAAGCGAAACCACACGCCCGGTCTTCGCATTCCCTCACCTACTTCGCAACCCAGGGCCTGCTCTCCTGCTTGCGGGCATTCGGCTTAGCTGCTATAATACCGGAGGCTGCCGCGCGCTGGCTACGCTTGAGAGGCGCGGGGGCTTACGGGACGCGCCCTCCCTTCTCACTTCAGCAATCAACGGCTGCGGCCCGATATGGAGGCGCCATGAAGTTTGCTATCTGCAACGAGATGTTCCAGGGTTGGAAGATCGACGACGTGCTGCAGTACGCGGCGCGCATCGGCTATGATGCCGTCGAGATCGCCCCCTTCACCCTTGCCGAGAGCGTGGAGCAGATTCCCGCTTCCGAGCGCCAGCGTATCCGCGAGGCGGCGGCTGCCGCAGGGGTGGAGATCGCTGGCATCCACTGGGTGCTCGTCAAGCCGGAGGGCCTTTACATCAACACCTCGGACGAGGCTGTTCGTCAGCGCACCGCCGACTATTTCGTCGCGCTCACCCATTTCTGTGCCGATTTGGGCGGCAAGGTGATGGTCGTTGGCTCTCCCAAGCAGCGCAACGTGATGGAGGGCGTGAGCTACGAGCAGGCCTGGAAGTGGGCTGCGGAGACGTTCCGGCCAGCCGTCCGCGTCGCCGAAGAGCGCGGGGTGGTGATCTGCTTCGAACCGCTTGCCCCCTCCGAGACGAACTTCATCAACACCGCCGCCGACGCCATCCGCTTTGTGCAGCAGGTGCCCAGCCCCGCCTTCCGGATCATCCTCGATGTGAAGGCGATGAGTTCCGAGGGGAAACCAATTCCTCAGATCATCCGCGAGTCGCAGGGGTGGTTCTCCCACTTCCACGCGAACGACCCGAACCTGAAGGGGCCCGGCATGGGCGATATGGAGTTCGTCCCCATCTTCCGCGCCCTGAAGGAGGCCAACTTCGACGGCTACGTCTCCGTCGAGGTGTTCGATTTCAGCGATGGCCCAGAGACGATTGCCACGCGCAGCCTGGAGTATATGCGAGAGGCGATGAGCCAGGCGTAGCGCGTCCATGACAGAGAAGCGGTGACCCGCGCGGGGGAACGAGGCCGCCAGAATCCGCACTGGCGCCGCGTTCAAGCGCGTTCGCCATCGCTTCTCCTTCTGGAAGCGTTGTTGCGACAGTAGCCTATCTTACTAAGGAGCAACAGAGATGGTCCGTATCACTGTTTCAGCAGGCAACCACGACCGGATCTTTACCCCCGTGAGCGCCGATCTGCCCGCGCAGGGCGACACCGCCCTGGAGCTGATCGACCAGGAGAGCCAGCGCGCGGTGCCGTTCCAGCTTGATGCGACGGGCACGCGCATCACCTGGCTTATTGACCACCTCGCGGCAGGGCAGTCGCGCACCTACGCCCTCTGCCCCGCATCCAGCACCGCCGTGCCTCCGGCCACGGTCAGCCTCACCGAGGTGCCCAACGACCGCGTGGAAGTGCGCATCGGCGACGAGCTGATCACCTCTTACTACTACGGCAGCGCCTATCCCCGCCCGTTCCTCTACCCGCTCATCGGCCCCTACGGCGCCTCCGTGACGCGCCACTTCCCGATGCAGAACATCGAGGGCGAGCGCCAGGACCACAAGCACCACCGCTCGGTCTACACCGCCTACGGCGACGTGAACGGCGTGGATGACTGGTCGGAGGAGCCCGGGCATGGCCGGATCGTGCACACCGGCTTCCAGGGCCTGGAGCAGGGCCCCGTTTATGCCACCATCCGCTCGCAGAGCGACTGGGTGAGCAACTCCGGCGAGAAGGTGATGAGCGAGAGCCGCGCGGTTACCATCTATGGCGTTCCTTCCGCAGCGCGGATTCTCGACTATGAGGTGCGCCTCACCGCCACCGTGGGGGAAGTGAAGTTCGGCGATACCAAAGAGGGCGGCATCCTCTCCGTGCGCGTGGCGACCTCGATGGACGCGGCGCGCGGCGGCAAGATCGAGAACAGCTACGGCGGGATCAACGAGAAGGAGACCTGGGGCAAGCGCGCCGAGTGGTGCGACTACTCCGGACCGGTCGAGGGCAAGTGGGTCGGCATCGCCGTCATGGATCACCCCGGCAACTTCCGCTATCCCACCTATTGGCACGTGCGTGACTACGGGCTGATGACCGCCAACATGTTTGGCCTCTCCGCGTTCTACAACGACCCGCAGCGCCGCGGTGACTACACCCTCCCCGAGGGCGAGAGCCTCGTCTTCCGCTACCGGATCTACGTCCATCCGGGCGATGCCACTCAGGGCAAGGTGGCCGCGCGCTACCACGACTTCGTCAACCCGCCGGTGGTGACGGTCGAGGCCTGAGTTTCCTTTCCAGCAATGGGGGTGGCGATTGCCACCCCCATTTTTCGTTGGATCAAAAGGGGCGCCCGCGCGTTCCATTCTCGCAGGCGCCCCCTATCCGAGGGATGGGCTATCTCACCATCCCTGCGCTACCCATCCTTACCGTAGCTTGCCAGGCGGGCACGCACCGCCGCCTGGCCATGCCAATCCGGGCTCCAGTACTTCCGGTCGAGAGCGCGCAGCACCGCGAAGACACTCTCTTCCAGTTCCTCCGCGCTGGATGCCTCCACCACCAGGTCGCGCCCTTGCAGCGAGACGCGCGGCTTCTTCCCGGCGGCGATGCTCAGGCGCACCAGTGGGCCGGACCCCGGCGCGTCGCTCTCGCGAATCGGCAGGAGCACCTCGGTCGCGGATTCCTGCACGCGCCCGTACCAGTAGCGGAAATACTCCTGGATCCGGAAGGCCGCCAGTTGCTCGCGCTCGCCAGCGCCTTTGGGCACCACGATGGCGCACGCCGGCTTGCCGTCCTTCACGAAGGGGTAATCGAGGAGCGCGCGCTCCTGGATGTCCAGAAGGTTCGATGCAAACTGGGCCGCCAGGCGCGTATTGGCCCCGAGCTTTGCCCTGGCCACGACGCCGTCACCTTCCGGCCGGGCCTGGACGGGCCGGCCATCGACGCGGAGCGCGACGAGCCGCATGCCCGCGGGCACCCGAATCCGCAACGCCGTCTCGCCAGCGCCGGTCAGCGTGGCCTCCAGGCGGCTGCCCGTGGCGCTGGTCGTTTCGCGCACTTCAGCAGAGCGGACAGTGCTCGCGTTCACCACCTCGATCTGGGCGCGCAGGAGCCACGGCGTGCGCACCGGCACGTTCACCGGCACCACCGTCTCGCCCTTCGCCACCCGGTTGGTGAGCGCGCGGCCGTCATAGTGCGAGAAGAGGAGCGCGTTCCCGCCCATCCGCTGGTGGAGGATGCGTGCCTCGCCGCGCACCGGCTCGCCCGTCTCGTGGGCAATCGCGAGGAGCGTCTTCAGCCCCCGACCGTAGCGGGTCACCCAGAGCGGCTCCGGCACGCGCGTCGCAGGCACCGGCTCCCAGCCGGTCTGCACGCACTCCACGATGGCCGGCAGCCAGCGGACCAGGCGGCCAACGCCCTGAGTGAGGTTAGGCGTTGGGATGTAGCCGATTCGCAGGCTCTGGAGCAGGGTGAAATCGGCCAGGCCCTCATAGACCCGAGCCAGCTGGTCCGGCTTCACGCTCTCGAGATCAACGAAATCGCCAATCTCGTAACCTTCCCACCAGACGAGCGTCTTGCGTCCCATCTTCCAGCGCAGGTGATCCCCATCAGTGCGCCCGCGCTGCCAGGGACTGCCTTCCAGCATGGCGCTGTCGCTATGGAAGCAAGAGGCGTAGGTGCCGTTCGACATCGGGTTCGAGACCACCGAGAGCGGCCGGCCATCCTTCTTCAGCGTGTGCACGAAGTCCATGAGGTGCGTGATCGCCACCATCTCGGCGCAGTAGACACCCACCTGGTCATCCCAGGCGCGCGCTTCTAGGTTGGGGAGCGCCGGACCGGTGTAGCGCGTCGCGTCGCCGGCGGTGTCGAAGGCAAAGCCGGAGAGGTCTAGCTCCTCGGCAACCTGGCGCATGTCTCGATAGCTCTGCTCCCCAAAGGAGGTCTTGTAGGGGAAGACACGCAGCTCGTTATCGTTTCCGGTGACCCACGGCGTATCGAAGTAGGTCTTCGCCTTCGGATCGGTGGTCAGTGCGTCGGCATAGCGTTCTCTGGCCAGGCGTTCCTCGCACCAGATCTGGGCGGGGATGTAGAACATCATCGCCACGCCCGCCCTGCGGGCTCCGGCGGTGAAAGCCTCCTTGCGCCACGCGAGGTACTCCTCGCGCGGCTTGCCGCGCGTCTTGCCAAAAGGACGCACCGGCTCGTAGTCCCACAGCTCCGCGCGGCCCACGATATCGCCGGTGCGCCGGAAAGGAGCATAGCACCAATCCCAGCCCCCATAGAGACGCCGGCAGATCTCAGGTGCCCATGGCCCAGCAGGCCAGGCGCGATACTGCGCGCTGCCCAGGTGCGTGCGCGGATCCACATCCTTCCGCGGGTGGAACCACTCCGGGAAGGAATCGTAGTAGGCCTCGAACGCTTCGTACTTGCCCCACTCGCCGGGCGTTGCGCAGAGGACGAACTTCACCGTCTCTGTCTTGCCCGGGTCCACCACGATGCGAGCGATGGCTGCCAGGCGCGCGCTACCATCCGCAAGCGGCTCGTACTCTTGCCGCAGATAGGAGACCAACTGCGACGGCTCCAGACCGACGGCGACACACGCAGCGGCGTTCCAGGCCACGGCGAGCGGCATATTCCCCTCCAGGCGCTCGGAGGATGTCTTCGCCTTTGGCGCCTCATAGTCGTCCCAGCCATCGAAGAAGTGCGTGACGCTCGCGCCGTTCAGGACCATGCGCGGGCCCACCTCCAGCCACTGCTGCTCCCGGCCGGTGTTGGCGCACGAAACCTCCCACACCAGGCAGCGGCCGGCCGGCGCGAGCTTCAGCGTTCCCTTGAGCGGAAAACCGTCACGGGCCGCCAGTTCCCACGCGCTCCCCGCCGCCGGACGAGCGTCCAATGCGACCGGCTGCTTCCCTTTCCCGTCATAGAGGTAAAGCGCGGCACCGCGCGCCAGACCCGGATCCATTGCCACCCGGGCCGAGAACTCTCCGCCGCGCAGAAACGACAGCTCCAGGCCACCGGCGCGGGCGCTCCCCTGCGCGTGGGTGCCAGACGCGGCGGCGACCAACGCGGCGGCAACAAACAGGATGCGTCTCATCGGCTCTCCCCCTCCCCAATCTGCGGGTAGCGCGCGGTAATCTTCTTGCCACCTGCGAGAGTCGCTACCACTTCATACACAGCATCCGTTGGCTGGCCGCCCAGCTTCTTCTCGAAGAGAGACGTCCCCGCCGCCAGCGGCCCGGAGTCGAACACCGGCTTGTCGGCATCGACCGGCATGACGGTCACGCGCTCGATGCTCTCACCCGGCCCGGCCTTCACCTGAATCGCGAGCTCGGTCTCCGCCAGGCCAGCGTGGAGGTCATCAAACCACACCTCGCCCGCCTCGAAGAAGAGGCCCAGGCTGAGCGAGATCGCCTGCATCGGGGGCGGGATCTCCGCGATGATACGGAAGGGGTACCACTGATTCGGGTCTGGCCCGCCGAGGGAATCGGGGGGCAGGAAGACAGGGGCGAGCCAATGCCCGCGCATCGTGCCCCGATAGAAGCGCTGGTCCACGGCGACGCTCCGCCCGTCCGGCAGGGGAGTTCGCGCATGGGCGTAGCAGAGCATCTTCCCGCCCATCAGGCGATAGTAGCCCCGGAAGAGATACTTCTTGCCCGGCTCCACGGGCACGCTTTGCGCCCAGTAGCCTGACATCACCGCGCTCTTCGCGCGCACTCGCAGGCACTTGCCCGAGCGCCCGCCATCCACCCAGTCGATCTCGAAGTTATCGGGGCGTGCCGTGGAGAAACGCCAGGCGTCCGGCTGGCCATCCCGGCCCTGTTCCACATCCGGATTCTGCAGCAGGTTAGCAACTGGCAGGGGCGGGTCGCTCGTGACGCGGACCTCCGCGGCACGGGCGCCAGGCGCCAGCGCCAACCCGAAGAGGATGAGTACAATTCTCTTCATAATCACCTGCTTCACAACTCGAAGCGCCCCAGGCGCTTCTGACGACTGCTGGCGCTCCCGAACTATGGAGCGAGAGCGCCAGCGCGTTGCCGGCACCCCGCGGATCAGGCGTGCGGGGCCGGCAGACTCTCCTTCCAAAGCGACATCGGCGAGCGCGCGTCCATCGAGAATGGCTTGATGCGCACGGCAAAGCTCATCTCGACCGGCTGGAGCAGGTACTGCGGCAGCGGGCGCGGGCCGCAGCTGTTGCTTCCCAGACCGCCCTGCTGGTAATCGAGATGCACCACCGTCTCCTCGATGCGCGTCAACTCGTGCGGATGCGCGCTCGCGGTGAGGTCTTCCGTGGTGTAGTGATGCACGCTGACGTTGATCACCGGCATCCCCATGCAGAGGAGGCCTTCACCGCGCAGGTTGGTGATCGCCGCCCAGCGCGTATCCGCCTTGTTCCCATTCTCTTGCGGGAAGAGGTAGGGCACGTACTGCTCCTCGACCGTGCCCGCGTAAACCCCGACGCGGGCGCTCTCCTTGCGGTCGACATAGCTCTCGTGCGGACCACGCCCATACCACGCGAACTGCGTGAACCCGGGCAGCGTGCGCAGCTCCAGGCCCACCCGCGGCAGGTCCGGCAGATCCTCCTGAAGCGGTATCAGGCGGGTCTCTATGACGAGATCGCCCGAGCCATAGAGGGTGTAGCAGTAGCGCACATCGAAGGATGGCCGCAAAGAGACGGCGCCGAGGCGGGTATCCACTTCCAGGCGAATGGCGTGGCGCGAGAGCTCCTGCACCTCCATCCGCTGCACACGGGACACCAGGCGGTCGTAGCCGGCGCGGTACCACACGTGCTTGATGTTGCGGTCGTTATCCGTCGGCGCGCGCCAGAGCTGGATCCGCGGCCCGGCATCGATGAGCGGGATCTCCTGCCAGATCCAATCGCGGATCGTCCCGGTCCGTTTGTCGAAGGTGATCGCAAACTCATCACTGTGGAGGATCACCTCGCCCGGGAGGTCGCGCAGGGCCACCGGAGGCATCGCCTCGGCCAGGAGCGCCGGCGCCTCTGCCTTGCGCGGGAGTTCGAACTGGTCGTAGGCGACCTCGTATCCCCGCGACGCCCAGGGCATCTCCTCCGCCAGAGTGAAGCTGAGGTTGAGCCAGTAAGTGGCGCCCGGCTCGGGATCCGGCAGGGTGTAGGGAAGCTGATACTCCACCGCCTCGCCGGCGGGGATATCGAGATCCAGGATCTCTCCCTGGTCCAGGATCAGGTCGTCCTGCAGCAGCATCCAGGAGCCCTGCAGGTAGTCGGTCGAGCGATGGAAGTGACGGTTGACGATGCGGATGCGTCCGTGCTCCAGATCGAGCGCTTCGATATGCACCGGCTGGATGATGTGCTTATACTCAATGAGACCGGTGTGCGGAATCCGGTCGGGGAAGTTGAGGCCGTCCACGCAGAAGTTGCCATCGTTCGGGAAGTCGCCGAAGTCGCCGCCATATGCGAGGTACTCCTGCCCTTCGGCATTCCGCGTGCGGATCGCGTGGTCCACCCACTCCCAGATGCACCCGCCGATCAGCCGGGGATACTTGCGGATGACCTCCCAGTACTCCTTCAGGTTGCCGGGGCCATTGCCCATCGCGTGGGCGTACTCGCAGAGGAAGAAGGGACGCGGCTCGTCCGTGCGCTCGCCCTGCTTGATCAGGTTCTCGACGCTGGTGTACATCTGGCTGACGACATCCACGCTCGCCGGCGCCGGCGCCTCCGCGGTTTCGATGGCGCGCTCGTAGTGGATCGGCCGGGTGGCATCCCGCCCGCGAATCCACTCCGACATCGCCGCGTGGTTTTCGCCGTAGCCCGACTCGTTGCCCAGCGACCACATCACGATGCAGGGATGGTTCTTATCGCGCTCCACCATGCGCACGGCGCGATCCAGGAACGCTTCGCGCCATTCGGGCCGTTTGGCGGGGATATCGGGCGCCTCGTAGCCGAAGCCGTGAGTCTCCAGGTCCGCCTCGTCGATCACGTACATTCCATACTCATCACACAGGTCGTACCAGCGCGGGTCGTTGGGATAGTGCGAGGTGCGCACGCAGTTGATGTTGTGCTGCTTCATCAGCATGATATCCTGGACCATGGAATCCAGCGAGACCGCGTGGCCTAGATCCGGATGCGTATCGTGCCGGTTCACGCCTTGCAGCTTGATGGAGACTCCATTGACCAGGAACTGCCCGTCGCGAATCTCCACCTGGCGGAAGCCGACGCGCACGTGCTCCACCTCCAGCACCTCGCCCTTGGCGTCTTTCAGGGTGAGCAGGAGTGAGTAAAGGTAGGGCGTCTCCGCCGTCCACTTGTCTGGATCGCTCACAGGTGCTTTCAGCGCCAGGGTTTTCTCCTCGCCCGCGGCGAGATCGACCGCGCCGACCGTCGTCTCCGGGAGGGCCCCCTCGCCGTCCGGATCGATCAGTTTGGCTGAGACCACATAGCCGGCTACGGGCGCATCCCCCGCGTTGCGCACGCTCACATCCACCTCCAGGGTGGCATCGCGATACTCTGCATCGAGCGGCGTGCGCACGAAGACGTCGCGCAGGTAGACGTCGCTTCTGGCGGTCAGATAGACATCACGGAAGATCCCGCTCAGCCGCCAGAAATCCTGGTCTTCCAGATAGCTGGCATCCGACCACTTGAAAACCTGCACGGCGACGACGTTGCCGCCCAGGCGGGTGTAGGGGGTAATGTCGAACTCGGCCGGCATGTGGCTTCCCTGGCTATAGCCCACCCGATGGCCATTCACCCAGAGATAGAAGGCTGAGTTGACGCCTTCGAAGGTGAGATAGATGCGCCGGCCCAGCCATGCTTCCGGGACCACGAACGCGCGGCGATAGAGCCCCACCGGGTTGTCGTCTGGCACGAAGGGAGGATCCATAGGATAGGGGTAGTTGATGTTGGTATACTGGGGCCGATCGTAGCCGTGCATCTGCCAGTTGCTTGGCACAGGGATGGTATCCCATTCCGAGGCGTCGAACTCCTCCGCCTCAAATCCCTCCGGCGTTGCGTCCGGGTAAGGCACGAGCATGAACCGCCAGTTGCCGTTCAGGAGACGGAACCAGGGTGAAGCGCCCCGCTCGCCGCTCAACGCGCACTCCTCATCCGGGCAAGGCAGCAGCGATGCGTGCGCCGGTTCCCGGTTGATGCTCAACACCTGAAGATTCTGCCAATCCGGAGCATCCATCTCTCTCTGAACAGCCATAGTACCTCCTTATACGAGAGCAAGGAAAGCGGTATGTGCGCCACCCGGCCGGTAGCGCAGCGGATGTCTCTTCATGCTACCGGATGTTTCTGGGAGATCGCCCGGAACTCCTGCGCGTGCAGCATCCGCGAGGTGGGGGCGGCGAGGGCGCAAACACCACGCTGGTAGGGGAGCGTGCCCAAGGGGCCGGTGCCATCTATCGCGATCCGGCGCTTGACAGCCGCCCGAGATGGATGCTACCATGCTTGCAGGCACCGCTCTTGAGGTTTCGGAAGGAGCACGGACATGAACGCTCGAAAAGCACGCGGGTTTACCCTGATCGAGCTGCTGGTCGTGATAGCGATTATCGCCATCCTGGCAGCCATTCTCTTCCCGGTTTTCGCCCGGGCGCGAGAGAACGCACGGAAGTCCAACTGTCAGAGCAATCTGAAGCAGATTGGCACGGGCGTGATGATGTACGTGCAGGATTTTGACGAGTACATGCCCTTCTCCTGGCAGATCAGCAACGACCAGAACGGGCGGATCTGGCCAGACGCGATCCTGCCCTACATCAAGAACACGGGCGTCTTCAACTGCCCCTCGTTCTCCACGAAGGTGGGCCTCGATTCGGTGGGGAAGTTCCTGCGCACTCAGATGCCCTACGCGGCGAACACCTGCTACTATGGCGGGCGCGCGGGTAGCGCCAGTGGGCCGGTAGCCAGACACCCGATGTCGAAGCCGATGGCGGAGATACGCGTGCCCGCGGATACCGTCTTTGCGACCGACTACAGTGGTACCTTCGAAGCCGCCGGCCAATACGACGTGTCCAGCAACTACATGCAGCCTGCCACCAGCACAACCTATCAGTCGATCTTCCGGCACTCGGACATGTGCAACGTGGTGTTCTGCGATGGCCACATGAAGACGCTGAGCCGTGGCGCCTTGCTTCAGACGCACGCGGTCAGTGGCGTGGACGTCAAGTACCTCTTCACCATTGAGGAAGACTAGCGGGGTCTTCTGCGTGGTGCGGGGCCGTTTTGCGCGCCTCCGTGGCGCGCAAAACGGCCCTTCTCTTGCGGAAGTTACGAGGCGCTCCAGAAGAGGTGGACGCGGTGTCCGGCCGGGTCGGGCTCCTTGAGGAAGACCGACTTCACTCCGCCCTTGCATGTGGGCTCTTCGAGGGCGATTCCCTTCTCCTGGAGAACCCGGACCGCTTCCTCGAAGTTGGCCACGCGAATCGCCACATGCGCCCGCGGCTCCTTTGGCTCCTTGAACACCTCGATCCGCCCGGGGCCCGGGCCAGAGACGAAGATGGAGGAGTTGCCCACCTTCTCGGAGAAGCCAAACGTCTTCGCGTACCAGGCAGCCACCTCGGCGCCGCCACCCGCCTGCGTGGGATAGAGGCCCACGTGCTCACACCCGAGGAAGAGGGGCACGCCCCGCGCCTTCTTCACCCACCACAGGCACTGCGCCACTTTGGCCGTGAGGGCTTCCCAGTCACCCGCGGCGACGATCTCCTTCGTGATCAGCTTGGTGCCGATCCCCAGGCACGCGGTGCCGGCCTTGATCCATTGGGTGATGCTCTCCTCGGTCGCGTCCACGCCGCCCGTCGGCATGATCCGCGTCCAGGGGCACGGGCCGAGGATCGCCTTGACGAATGACGGCCCGCCAACTTCCTTGCCGGGAAAGAGCTTGACGATCTCGCACCCCGCCTCTTCCGCGGCGCTGATCTCGCTCGCGCTACCGCACCCGGGCGAGTAGGCGACCTTGCGCCGGTTACAAACCTTCGCCACCTCCGGGTTGAAAACCGGCCCCACGACGAAGTTAGCCCCGGAATTGATATAAAGCGCCGCCGTTCCCGGGTCGACGACGGAACCCACTCCCAGGATCACCTCCGGGCGCTCCTTGGCAAAGCGGGCCACCAGCTCACTGAAGACGCGGTAGGCAAGGTCGCCTCGGTTGGTGAACTCCACCACGCGAGCGCCGCCATCGGCGCAGGCAGAAATCACCTTCGCCGCCGTCTCGACATTCCCGTCGTAGAAAACCGGTACCAGCCCGGTGTCTAGCATTGTGTTGAGTACTTCGAGTCGTTGAAAACGTGCCATTGGTAACCCCCTGTCGCCTCATTGTTAGCCACGCGCACGCCCCCCTCCTGCCTCTGTCCTGCAGCAAGCGCGGGCTTTCCTGGCCCCTGGCTGTTCTGCGCGCAGCTAGGGCCCCGCGCTGCTTTCCAGCAAGCGCCCTTCGGGCCACCGCATCCCTGCCACATCGCCAACCCGAGTTGCCCAGGAGCGCAGAGATCACCAGTCCGACAGGGCTTGGCTCACAAGCAGCGCGGAGATTTACCTCCGCATGGTGGCTGCTCCCCCTGCCAGATACGGCTACACAAAGCATTCGCGCCTATGGTATAATCTCTGAGAGGGAGATGGGGTCACACCGATCTGTCGGCAGGAGCACGACCACCCGGCCTGTGAGCACCGCCAGGGGCGGTCCGGTGCCGGTGGCTTTCGGACCCGCCCGAACTTGAGGTTGCTCCTGGGCCTCTGCCCGGCTCGCGAAAGGGGAGAGCGTGCTGCGTCCCAACGACTACGAGGGCAAGCTGATCGTCGTTGAAGGCATCGATGGCAGCGGCAAATCCACGCAGATCGACCTGCTCAACAAGTGGTTGCAGTCTCAGGGGCGGGCGGTCTACTTCAGCGAGTGGAACTCATCCGATCTGGTCAAGAGCACCACGCGGTTGGCGAAGAAGCGGCGTGCGTTCACGCCGACGACGTTCAGTCTGCTTCAGGCCACGGACTTCGCCGACCGCTGGGAAAACCACATCCAGCCGCTGCTGAAGGCAGGCGCCATCGTTCTGGCCGACCGATACGCGTTCACTGCCTTCGCTCGCGATGTCGCGCGCGGGGTCGACCGGCAATGGGTACGCAACCTTTACTCCTTTGCCCCCCGACCGGATATTGCGCTCTACTTCCGGGTACCTCTCCATATCGCCGTGGACCGCATCCTCTCATCACGCGCGCGGATCAAATACTACGAGGCTGGGATGGACCTGGGTCTCTCCGATAACGTGGTCACTAGCTTCCGCCTCTTCCAGCAACGCATCCTGGATGAGTACGATAAGATGGTGGACGAATTCGGGCTCACGGTGATTGATGGCACGCTCCCGATCCACGAGCAGCAACTGCTGGTGCGTTCGATCACGCATCGGGTGCTCCTTGGCGGCCAGGAGCAGCTCGCGCCCGGGAATGTGGGAGGGGAGTGACGATGAGGGAAGCCACCTTCTACGGAGCCGGGTTTCCCTATGCCCCGGTGCCCCAACTCGAAGGAAGGCTCATCGTGTTGGAGGGCACGGATGGCGTCGGGCGCTCGACGCAAATCCAGCTCTTGAAGCAGTGGCTGGAGGAAGAGGGCTTCGGCGTCTCCAACACCGGTCTGGCGCGCTCGCCGCTCACTCAACCAGGCCTCGACGCGGCGAAGGCAGGCCACACCATGGGCCGGTTCACGATGAGCCTCTTCTATGCCACCGACTTCGCCGACCGCCTGGAGAACCAGATTCTCCCCGCGCTGCGCGCCGGGTTCTACGTGCTTTCCGATCGCTACTTCTACTCTATCATCGCGCGCGATGTGGTGCGCGGTGCCGATCCCGAGTGGGCACGCAAGGTCTACGGCTTTGCCCTCAAGCCGGATATCGTTTTCTATTTGAAGGTGGATGTCCCCACGCTCGTACAGCGCATGCTGCAGGGCCGCGGTTTCAACTACTGGGAATCCGGCATGGATATCCGCTGCGCGCATAACCTGTACGACAGCTTCTGCCGCTACCAGGCCCTCGTCATCGAACAGTTCGATCAGATGGCGGATGAGTTCGGCTTCATCACGATCGACGCGACCCGGTCGGCGCGCGAGGTGTTCGAGGACCTTCGCGCGCACATCCGCAAGCTGGAGACACCGTAGGCGCGCCATGGAGATCACCGCCCCCTCTCTTCCAACGCCGCCTGCCCGAGCCTTTCGCCCAAATGGCCGGCGCGGGCGCAGTCTCGACGCATCCCTCCAACGGTGTGAAGGAGCAGGAAGTTGTCCCAGGAGAGGTTCTATCCAGATCTGACGATCGCGCTGCTGGCACCCCGCGCGATGGCAAAGCGGGTCTTTGCGCCCCGGCATTATGACCGCTTGGAGTCAATGGCTACGCTTGTGGACGCGTGCTTCGAGCGCGCTGCGGATGAGCGCGTGGACCAACTGGCGAAGGCCGACATCATCGTGAGCACCTGGGGCATGCCCCGCGTGGACGAGGCCTTCCTGGAGCGGACTCCCAGGTTGCGCGCGCTCTTCTACGCCGCGGGCTCGGTGAAGGGGTTTGTCACTGACGCGCTTTTCGAGCGAGGGATCACCCTGAGCTCGGCTGCGCCGGCGAACGCAATCCCGGTAGCCGAGTATACCGTGGCTGCCATCATCCTATCGAACAAGCGCTTCTGGGCGCTGATGCGCCATCGGCGCGGCGAGGCCGGCCTTCCGGAGGAGGTGCCCGGAAACTACCGGCGCACCGTGGGCGTGATTGCGGCCAGCATGGTGGGCCGTGAGGTGATCCGCCTGCTTCGCGGCTATGATCTGGAGGTGCTCCTCTATGATCCCTGGGTGGGAGAAGAGGAAGCCCGCCGTCTCGGGGTCACCAAGGTGGAGCTGCCGGAGCTGATGGAGCGCTCCGATGTGGTCTCGCTGCACGCCCCCAATTTACCGAGCTTGCGCCACATGATCAATGGGCCGCTCCTGTCTCGGATGAAGGATGGCGCCACCTTCATCAACACGGCGCGAGGTGCCCTCGTGGATGAAGAGGCCCTCCTCGCGGAGCTGAAGTCGGGCCGGATCTGGGCGGTTCTGGATGTGACTGACCCGGAGCCTCCGGTTGAGGGCAGCCCACTCTACACGCTCCCGAATGTGATTTACACGCCGCATATCGCGGGATCGATGCACCAAGAGTGCCATCGAATGGCAGATTTCGCCCTGGACGAGCTGGATCGCTACCTGCGGGGAGAGCCCCTGCGAAACGCCATCCAGCGGGAGGCACTGGCAAGATTGGCATGAGAACCGATGCGACACGGCGCGTGCTCCGCGCCCTGCTCACCCTTTTGACCTTTGGGACCGGCCTGGCCCCGATAGGGCCCGCGCACGCCTGGTCCACCGACGGCCATATGGTTCTGACTGAAGCCGCGGTGCTGGCGACTCCGGCCTCGCTCCCATCCTTCTTTCGATCCGGCGCGAAGGCAATCGCCCGCGACTCGCGCGACCCCGATTTCGCCAAGAATCGATCCTTGCCGGCGCTTCGCAACGGCGAGGGCCCCGAGCACTTCCTTGATCTGGAGCTCCTGAAGGGCCGCTCGCTGCCGGCGACGCGCTATGGCTTCATCCATCAATGCGCCCGTGCCAAACTCGATCCCGACCGGGTGGGTCTCCTGCCCTATGCCCTCGCAGAAGCAACGGAGCGCCTCGCCCTCGCTTTCGCGGAGAGCCGCCAGCGCCCGGAGGATACACACGTGCAGGCCAAGTGCCGATACCTTGCCGGGCAGGTGGCTCACTACGCCCAGGATCTCTGCCAGCCGCTGCATACGACGGTCCACCACGATGGCAAGGTGCGCCCGGATGGCAGTTCGCCGCGCACCGGCATCCACTCGCGCATCGATGACCTCATTACGGCGCTCCGCGTTGAGCCAAGCGCCCTGGCTGCGCGCCAACAGGTCGCGCCCGTGGAATCGCTCATGCCGGCCATCCTGTCGGAGCTGAAGCGGAGCAATGCGCTGGTTACGCGTGTCTATATGCTGGAGCCGAAGTTGCGCGTGAAAGGAGCGCGCGGTTTGGCGCCGGAAGTCTCTGACTTTGCACAGGAGCGCGCGCGGGCGAGCGTCCGCTTCACCGCCTCGCTCTATGCCACCGCATGGAAGCTTTCGGGCACGCTCCAGCTGCCAAAAGCGGCCGCGGAGTAGTGTCCAGGGCGAAGATATCCGCGTGATTGAGAGCAAGAGAGAGCGGCAGGATTCCGCCACGGGGAGCGCGAAAAAAACGAGCGCGGCATCCTGCCGCTGAGGACTGGCTCGAGTAGGACAACAAACAGACACCAGGCACTCTACCACTTTTCAGGACTCCATTCCACCACGACTCCACTCCGCTCTGCTACGAATGAGAACATGACGAGCCGCATGAGCCCACATACCCGCTGCCCTGTTCCCCCAGCGACCGGCAAGGGTCAACACGCGCGTGCTACCGCGCTGCCTATTCCCCCAGAATGCCTGTCTTCGCAGGAGCACGCGGGTCATACCCGCACTCACCGGGCTCCCACCGACGGATGTCGGATGGAGCATCGGTAATACCCGGAGGCTGTGTGATTCAGACCGATAAGCTCTTCGTCCATGGAACGCTGGCAACGCCAAGACACCTGCGCGTGCTCACGGGATTTGAACCGCCCCGACGGCCGGCGCTCCTGCATGATTTCCGGCGAGTGCCCACGCCACACGCCCTGCCCCACATTCTGCCAGAGCCGGGCGCCACGACCGAAGGCTACCTGATCGAGGGAATCGATGCCGAAGTGTTGGCGCGTCTCGATCGGTATGAGGAGAATGGCTCGCTCTACGAGCGCCGCCCGGTTGTGGTGCGTGCCGGCGGCGAGTGGATCCAGACGCACGCCTATGTGGGAAGCCCCACCGCCATCGGGGTACATCCGTGCCGCGATTTCGAACCGGAGGATCGCGTGGAGTACCACCTCCTGGCCGAGATGGAAAGCACGCTCGCTCGCCGCTTCGGGAGCGCGGAGAGCGACATCCGCCTTGGCCGGGAGCTGTTGGGAGATGCGATCGCCGAACTCACCCGAAAGCACTGGCTCGACCCGCGGTGGTCGCCGCGGGCCCTCGGGCGCGCGCTGCAACACGCCCCCCTCCCGAGCCTGGAGTGGCTTCGAGAGGATGCGCACGCGCGCCGCTTCGCCAGCGCCTACCTGCGCCTCATCGCGCGCATCGTCATCCTCAACCAGGTGGAGGACCGGATTCGCTCGGAGTTCCGGCAGGCGCTCCGGCCGCAAGCCTCCTGCTATCCGCGCACCGAATCGTTGCTGGCGGCGCTCGCCTTCCTCAATGCGCGTGCGGAAGCCCTCGAGGCGGCACTCGCGGGGGCCGGCCTCCGCGTCTACCAGGCCGACTATGATTATGTCGACACCGTGCGCCAGGCGATCCTCCTGGCCGACGCGCTCTATGATCGAAGCCTTGCGGCGGAGATCATCGCGCGCATGAAGATCAACCGTCGCCCTGGGGGCACGCCCCTCGGCGCGGAGCTGGAGTTCAGCCCCCTGGGAGCGCGCGCGATTCGCTCGCGGCGCGGCGCCGACCCGCAGCTCGATGGGCTCTACTACTTCCACGATTTCGACCTGGCGCGCCGCCTCTGGAAGCTGGGTGGGTATCGCGATGACCACACCGGCGTCACCTTCGATGCCGGGCGAACACGCGGTTTCCTGGAGATCGCCATCGGTCGGCTGCAGGCGGAAGGCGATCTCTCGCAGCCTGCCACCACTGACCTCTGGATTCTCTCGGAGCTGATCCGAGAGACGGTGGAGTTCATCGGCATCCCACCGCACAGCCTGCATCTCTCTCTGCAGGCCGAGGAAGGCCGGCCTTTCACCCGTCTCCCGGGTCCGGAGTTCCTCTTCTGCCTCCTCCTCTTGGGGGGTGACCTGGGTCTCGACACCGTCGGCATCCTTCGCGAGAAGCGGATCCACGGGGGAGAGATTCGCACGCGTCGTGGAGAGCTGGCGTTCTCGCGGTGGAACGCCCACCGCGCCGTGGAGGGCGGCCAGCCACCCGTGCCGGTGATAGAGTTCACCTTCCCGCGCCTGGCGGCGGGGCGCCACTACGAGCCGCTCCTGTTCGCACTGAAAGGACTCCAGCGCGCGCTGAACCCCCTCCCTCTGGTAGGCCCCAATGGCCCCCTGGATCGGCGTTATTACCGACAGATGGAGCAGGCCCTCCTTCAGTGGGCAGCGGCGCCAACGCCGGTCGATGAGGGGATCATCACGGAGTTCATCGACGTTGTGGCCACGGGCCTACGCATGGAGCGCGAAGCCGGCCATGGCCATTCGCCGGGCGAGTGCGCCGATGGCCTTATTCGCGTGGAGGCCGCGCTGCACGAGCGCAACGAGGAGATCCGCCGGATCTCCTCGCAGGGGCTTGCCTGCGCCCCCACTCAGGGGGCGTAGGCTTTCGCGCGTTCACGAGGCAGGCCACCCACGTGACCTGCCCCGTGAACGCCATCTGTTCCGTTCGGAGCGTGTCAGCCTGTTCTTCGCCTGCTTCTGTCGATGTTGCTCTCGGTTTCGACATCCACGCCCTTGGTTTCGACGTCGATGTCGCCCTCCTTATGCACCTCGGCAACCTCGCGGCGGATCGTCTCGGTACGCCGCTCCATCTCTGTCTCTGGATGCTGGCGAACGATGATCTCCTCCTTGACGACGGGGCGCTTCTCGATATGCACTTCCTCTTCGCGGACCGGGATGCGCACCTCGCCCTCGGTGATCTCGCCTTCTGTGTGGTAGCGCGCCTCTCCCGTCACCGGCCGGCGCTCTACCTCTACCTCGGTATGCGACACAGGCACCTCAATGGTGCGCTGCTCGGAGACAACGTGCTTCTCGACCTCGATCTCGCCGGTATGGACCTGGCGGGTTGCGACCATCTCCTCCTCGCGGAGGGGTACGCGGGTCTCGCCCGCGGGGACCTCGCCGCCGCGCATGCCGGCCATCTCATGCGTTTCGGCACGCCCGGGCATGCCCTCTTCCATCCAGTAGCGGTACGCCCCGGCGTAGTCGATCTCCTCGCCAGCGCGCCACTCGATCGCGTTTTCCAATCGATCGCGCGGGGCGTCGATTCTCACCTGATGGTTTTCGCGGTTGAGGTGGATGCGGTCCAACGGCACCAACACGTGCCGGCCGCCCATGCCCCAAAGGCCACCGATCTGGGCAAGGATGAAATAGACATGTTGGGTCTTCGGACTGGCGATCAGGTCGTGAACCTTGCCAACGTGATCGCCCTCCTGCGTGAGGATATCCCATCCCCGAATGTCGGGCTCACCCTCGGCGATGGTCCAGTGCTCCAGGTCTTCCATCCGCTGCAGGTCCAACTCCTCCCGGCGGTAGGTGCCCTCCCGGAGCATGCGGAACCGGTCTCCCTCACCGAGCGGATAGGGCTGATGCCCACCCATCTCGTTTGCCATCTCTCATTTCCCTCCCGGCGCAATGGCGCCGCGCCTCACGTGGCGTCCCAAGCGCTCTGGGCTCCTTTGCCGCTGGGACTGCCAGTCTGATCACTATCGCTCTCTGCCATGCTACGGTACCCGCGGCGGCGCAGCCACAAACCACGCGCCGGCGCGACCATTCGCGCGACACGCTCTGCTTGACAAGCACGCCTTTTCCAGGTAATCTAGCCGTGCTGCTGTCAATCGATACCAGCCGAGGAGGAGACTGCCATGTTCAACCGTCTGGTCGCCTTTGCCGTCCTCTGCGCCGTGGCGACGCTGCCTGGCGCCCGGCTCTCCACGGTGGATGCCAGCGAACCACTCGTTTTTGAAGCGGAGGCATACACCACGCCGGCCGATGCCTGGGAGAAGAACCGCCTCACCGAGACGAAATGGAACCTCTGGAGCACGGATAAGGACGCCCACAAGAAGTGGTCCGGTGGCGTTGTCCTCCAATCGCCCGTCGTGAAGCAGGATCGCGCCACGCCCGAAGAGGGCGCGCCGCCCCTGCATACGCGCATCATGGGGATTCCCGCGGGCACCTACGCCGTCGAACTCCTCCACCTCAGCCGGCCGCTCGCGGTCTCGCTCGATGGCAAGAACTGGACCCGCAAGGAAGGCCGGGACAACCGGGTGGGGATCTTCACGATCACCAACGGCACCTTCGAGCTGTGGGTCGATGACCGCTACGCAGCGACGCCGCCCGGATCCAGCTACTACGATGCCCTCGTCTTTACGCCGGCGGTGCCGGAGAAGCTCGGAGTGGTGAACCCCGACTTCGAGCATGGCGCCGAGAGCCTGACCGGCTGGCGCCTTTGGACGCGCGAGGAGAACGCTGGCTCTGTGGCCATTGCCCCGGAGGGCCACTCTGGCAAGCGCGCGGCCCGAATCCGGCATGAGGGCGAGCGCGACTGGGCGTTCACGAACGACGGCCGCCTGAACGTTCGGCCCGACCAACTCTTCACGGTCAGCGCTTGGGTGAAAGGCTCCGGGCACGTGGAGATAGCCGTCGTCGCCCTCTCTGGCGGCAAGACGCTGCGGTGGACGATCGGCGGCGATGGTCGGCTAGCCACGCCCCAGTGGACCAAGCTGGAGGGTGAGGCTATCGTTCCCGAGGAGTGTGACCAGATTCAGGTGCGCTTCGTCGGCTCTGGAAAGGCAGACCTCCTCGTGGACAACGTCGAGCTGCGCGAGGGGGGCCGGCCGAAGGTGTCAAAGCCGAAGGTGAACGGCTTCGCGAAGGCGCGCATCGAGGAGCGGCTGCGGCGCGGTGTCGTTGCTGTTCCACTGCAGGGCGGAGGCGTCTATGTCGGATGGCGCCTGCTGAAGAGTGACCCTGCCAACGTGGCGTTCAACGTCTACCGGCGGACCGGACGAATGCCGGCAGTGCGATTGAACCAGGCGCCCATCACCCGGACGACCGATTTCGTGGATCCTCAGCCCCCCGCAGGAGAGCAGGCCTACTATGTCCGCCCTGTCATCGATGGCAGGGAAGGGCCTGGCTCGGAAGTGGCCACCGTCGTCCCCACGGCGGAAGGCCGCGCCTATCTCTCCATCAAGCTCGACGGGACGCACACGTTCCAGAAGGTGGGCATCGCCGATCTGGATGGCGACGGCCGCCTCGATTTCGTGATCAAGCAGCCGAATACCAACGTCGATCCCTACGAGAAGTACTGGAAGCGGAGCACGGACACCTACAAGCTCGAAGCCTACCGCAGCGATGGCACCTTCCTGTGGCGCTATGACCTCGGGTGGGCGATTGAGTGCGGCATCTGGTACTCTCCCTATGTCGTTTTCGACTTCGATGGCGATGGTCGGGCCGAAGTCGCAGTCAAGACCGGCGAGGGCGACCCGCGTGATCCGGACGGGCGCGTCACCAGCGGCCCGGAGTACCTCTCCATTCTGGATGGGCGGACGGGTAAGGAGCGAACCCGGGTCGAGTGGCCCTCGCGCGAGGGCTTCCCGAACTACAATTACGCGAGCCGCAACCAGCTCGGAGTCGCCTATCTGGATGGCAAAACACCATGCCTCATCGTGGAGCGCGGCACCTACAACACGATCAAAGTGGTCGCCTATGAGTATCGCGGCGGCAAGCTGCACGAGCTGTGGAGCTGGAATGACCGCGAGAGTGGCGCGCGCTATCGCGGCCAGGGCGCGCATATCCTCCGCGCTGCTGATGTGGATGGCGATGGCCGCGACGAGGTGATCCTTGGCTCCGCGGTCCTCGATGATGACGGTACCGGGCTCTGGTCCACCGGACTGGGCCACCCCGATAACCTCACCGTGGGCGACCTGGATCCCGAGCGCCCGGGCCTGGAGATCCAGTACGGCATCGAAACCCGCAACCCGAAGAACTCCATCTGCATGGTGGATGCAAAGACCGGCAAGATCCTCTGGGGCCTTCAGGAGCCTTCGACCCACATTCACGGGTCTGGGCTGTGCGCCGACATTGATCCTCGCTACCCCGGCGTGGAGAGCTACCAAGGCGAAGCAGATTTCAAGGAGAAGCGCTGGCTCTACAACGCGAAGGGAGAGGTCATCGATACGCGTGACCTGGGGGGCCTCGCACCGCGCGCGGCCTACTGGGATGCCGACCTCCAGCGCGAGATCGTGACGGGCGGGCGCATCCGCGACTACAACGGGGGCGAGCATGCCCCACGGATCGAGGGCTCGGTCATCGCCATCGCGGATATCCTGGGAGACTGGCGCGAGGAGGTGATCACCTCGCTTCCTGGGGAGATGCGGATTTACACCACCACGATTCCTGCTACGGACCGTCGCATCTGCCTGCTTCAGGATCCGATCTACCGTCTCGATGTCGCTGGCATGGCGCAGGGCTACACCCAGATCCCGGGGTTGAGCCAGCTTCCTGTCGCCACCTCTCCCACTCTCTCGCTTATCCTACCGCCCGATGGTCTCCCGCCCCAGGGCGAGGCGCAGGGCGAGGCGCTCATCATCGCCTCCGCTAATGAGGGCGTGCGTGGCACTCTGCGCCTGGAGGCAAGGGGCGTTACCCTCTCCCCTGCCGAGACCACGGTGGACGTGGCGCCCGGCAAGATCGGGCGGGTCGCCTTTACCATCCGGGCGCTCAGCGCCGCGGAACCGACCGCGCTCGCGCTCGCCCGAGCGTTCCTCACTGGCGCTTCCGGTTCCGTGGCGGAGATACGCGCGACCGTCGCTGGCACAGATATCGCCACTGAGGTGCGCCTGCCAATGCAGCGCAGGCCGCTCGAAGGCGTACCCGTCGTCCAGGCCGAGGCGTTTTTCCAGCAGGAGGGTGGCCAGGTGCAGATCCGGACAGATAAGGCCGGGGTCGTTGGCAAAGCGTTCTCGCACTGGGACGATGCCGGGCACCGGATCGCGTGGAAGCTCTCGGTCCCTCGCGCCGGGCGCTACTTCCTGGCACTGCGCTACTCCTGCCCGCAGCCTGCCACCCGTGAATTGCGCATCGAGGGCGCTGAGCCGGCCGGCCCCCTTGCCCTCACCCTCCCGGCCACCGGCGGATTTGGCGATCTGGCGGTGGATTGGGCGTACGCCCCCGCGCGCTTGGGCGATGGCAAGCCGCTGATCTTCAATGTGAAGGCGGGAGAGTGCACGATCACGCTCACCAACACCGATGGCCAGGGAGTGAACCTCGACTACCTTGCACTCATCCCCGCCGAGGTGGGCGAAGCGCGCTGAACAGCGCCATTGAATCGGCCGGAGACCTCCATCGGGAGGTCTCCGGCCTAAGAACGCATCAGCGGGCGTTGCCACTACACCTTGGCCCAGGGCGCGCCCGCTTCCGTGAAGAGGGCCCCTGCTTCTGCGGCACGAAGGATGTCGTCGGCCACTCCGCGGATCAGGGTGGCCACCGAGTCGCCGTCCGGCACACGCTCGATGTAGGCGGGATCCACGTCGCGCACCGGCGAGCCGGCCGCGTAGGCGCCTGTGGCCGCCGCCGTAAAGGCCCGCGTATCGGCCAGGGAGCAAAGAAGCGTCTCTTCCCCCCGAATGGTGTGGAAGAAGTTGCGGAACATCTTCGTGTGCTCGATGCGCCCCTCCGGGGAGTACTCGCGCCGCTCCTCGCGCCCATCCGACCACCGGATCTCCAGGGCGTGGTCGTAGTCCCACTTCACGCGCGCGTTTTCGGCATCCAGCTCGATCCAGGGCTGGCGTTGCTTGGCAACGCAGAAGGTGGGGTAGAAGCAGCAGACAGCACCGGCGTCGGTATGCACGCGCACGGCAGCCGTGTCCTCATTCTCGATGCCGGGGTGGGCTCGATACAGCTCCGCCTCGATCCGCTCCGGTTGGGCAAAGCCAGGCGTGGCCCTCGCGAAGTAGAGGCACTGGTTGAGGACATGCCCCATCGCGTTGGCCACTGGACCGCCCAATGCCCACTCGTCGCCCTGCCGGAGTTGCCCGTGCCAGCGCGAAGACTGGTAGTAGGCGTCTAGGCGCTTCCATAGGCCGATGCCGGTCACTCGGCGCACCCGGCCTATCGCGCCCGAGGTGATCAGCGCCTTCAGGTCGCGCGTCGTCTCCCCCGAGAGCATCTGAAAGTCGACAGCGCAGATCCGACCCGCAGCAGTCGCCTGCGCGACGAGTTGATCCAGCTTCTCTACCGAGGGAAGGGGTGGCTTTTCGAGCAAGACGTGCGCGCCCGCTGCCAACGCGCCCGCGCACATGGCGAAGTGCAGCGGCACCGGCGTGGCGATGGTGACGGCCTCCAGCCCCTCGCGCGCCAGCATCTCCTGCCAGTCTTCATAGACAGGCACGCCCGCCGCACGCAGTGCCTCGATCTCCTGCTCCATGCCGGGCAGACGAGGCTGCGCCGCTGCCGCCAGGGTCGCCAAGCCCTCCGCCTCCATGCGCCGCAATGCGCTCACATGCGTGCGTCCAAACCCACCGATCCCGATCACCCCAGTGCGGACCATACCCTCGCTCCTCATCTCAATTCAGACACGCGCCGGGCGTGGGCCCAGCGCTCTGTTCGCGCGCCGCTACCTGTGGCCGCGCGTCATCACATGCGCCGGCGTCACCCCGGTGATCCGCACTGGCCGGGCCTCTCTCACTCTAGCGGGCGGCGAGGCAGACCGGCGCGCTCCAGCGTGCGCAGGAAGAGCGCGATCACCTCGTCTCCGTAGGCCTGGCTGTGGCGGTCGAGCGCCACGGTGGGCTCGCGGATCGTCTCGGAGGTGATCACCCCGCGGCGCAACAGCAGCCGGCGCTCGGCGTAGTGTCGGATCTCCGGATTTTGCTGGCAGAAGAGGAGTAACGGGAGCACCCCGGTAAAGAGGCTATACGCCTCCGTCACGCTTCCGGCGCGGCGCAGGCGCCAGATCCGCTCCATCAGGTCTGCCGTGCCCAAACCGGGCATCACGCCGCAGATCCCCGCGGCGGCCAGCTCCATCAGATGGGTGCCTCCCCACCCTTCCAGGACGCCCACCTGACCGCCGGTCGCATCGCGGATCGCCCCTACCTTCGCGGCCATGAGCGGCTCCTCAATCACCAGGAAACCGAACGTCGGGCACTCGGCGAGCAGACGACGCACAAAGGAGAGGCCAACGGTTGGCCCGCCAGGGTTGTAGTCGAGCACCAGCAGTGGCAGGTTTGTTGCCTTCCCGGCTCTGGCGCAGTAGCGGATATGGTCATCCTCGGTGAGTGATAGCGAGCGTGGTAGTGCCACCGCGATCGCTTCCACCCCGAGATCCGCGCTGCGCCGGGCCAACTCGCCTGCCAGCCGGACGGAGGCATGGCTGCAATGCGCGATCACCGGAATGCGCCCGCGCGCGCTATTCACGGCAGTCCGGATGAGGTCCATCCGCTCTGCTTCCGCCAGCTTGTGAGACTCTCCGCCGTAGGCCGGCAGGCAGATGGCGCTCACACCGGACCGGACCGCCACCTCGACCTGCCGCTCGGTATCCTCCACCCGAACCGCTTCGTCCCCCCCAAAAGGCGTGATCAGCACGGGGACCATTCCATCGATCGGCAGCATCCGACCCTCCAGGCAGAGGTGACCTGCAAGCGCCACGTGCGACGCCTGCAACCCCTGTCCTCTGGAGAGCAGCGTGCGCGGGGAACTCACCCGCTCTCCCCTTCCTGCTTCTGTCCGGGCCAGGCGATTCCTGCCGGTCGCGAAGAGGCTTCGCAGGGCAGAATCAGTTCAGGGCAGGCGCGCCGGCCTGCCGGTTGTATCCTGCGGAATGGGCCGACACGCGCGCCAGGATCCCAGCGCCTGCAGGCAGAATCTTGAGGCGTGAAGATCCTATGCTATGGTGCAGGTGCGGTTGGGTGTCTTATCAGCGGCCGGCTCTCGGCCGCCAGCCATGATGTGCTGTTGCTCTCGCGCGCGGAGGCGGCCGCGGAAATCCGAGCTCACGGCCTGGCGATTGAGGAGCCGGACGGGCGAATTATTTATGCCCGACCGAGAGTCATCACCTCTCTCGCACAGATGCGGGTCGATGAGGCGCCTCCCGATCTGATCATTGCCGCAGTCAAAGCATACGACCTGCCGGAGGTGATCCGCGACATCGCGCAGGCTTGCAGGGCCGAGACCCCCGTGCTCACGCTCCAGAATGGGATCGGCAGCGAGGAAGCGGCGATTGACGTGCTCGGATCCGAGCGCGTGGTGGCCGGCTCCTTCACCCTCAATGTGAGTCTCCCAGAACCTGGCAGGGTGGCGCAACACACGCGGTCCGGTGGGATCGCCCTCGCGGAGGCGCACCCCTCGGGAAAACGCCTGAGATCCCTCGTAGATCTATTCACCACGTCCGACATCCGGGCCCAGGCCTATCCGGACTGGCGAGCGATGAAGTGGTCCAAGCTCCTCCTCAACCTACTCGCCAACGCCTCATGCGCCATCCTGGACGTGACGCCGGCGGAAGTGCTTCTCCATCCGGCCCTCTTCCGCATGGAGCGCGCCGCCTTCCTGGAGGCGCGTCGGGTGATGCGCCGCCTTCATCTTCGCCCGGTGGATCTTCCTGGCTATCCAGTGCGCCGCCTCGCCTTCGCGATGGGCTTGCCAGCGCCCTTGGCGCGCAGGCTGGTCGCCGGCCGCGCGGCGGGAGGCCGGGGAAGCAAACCCCCCTCCCTCGCCCTGGATCTGGCCCGGGGAAAGGGTCAGTCGGAGGTCCGCTTCCTGAATGGCGCGGTCGCTCGCGTGGCGAGCGAACAGGGGATGCGGGCGCCCGTGAACGCTTCGTTGGCCTCCACCCTGGAAGCCCTCGCCCAGGGCGCCGCGGATCACGCCACATACCGCCACTCCCCGAAGGCACTCCTGGCCGAATGCGGTCTGTCGAGGTAGCACCGGCGCGTTCAGGCGCCACCTGGCGAGATGCTGGACGAGCAGCCCCTCTTGTATCAGTAGCTCTGGGTGAAGGGCCTCTGGTCGTCGGGCACGCCAGGACCAGGCGCGCCCCAGGGCACGGGGAACGCATGAGGGACGCGAGTGCAGTGGCGATCTGGCCCCCCTTCCGCGCCGGAAGGGGGGCCAGTCTATCCGTGGGCTACGGCTTCGCCGGCTCGGGTGCCGACTGAACCGCATTCGGAGACGCTGTGTTGGAGGGTGGTACGGGTGCCGGTTGTGCCCCATTCGGAGCCACCGCGTCAGTGGGCGGCACGGCGGCCGCCGGCTGAACTCCATTCGGAGCCACCGCATCGGTGGGCGGCACAGCGCTGGATGGCAGCACGATTTTCACCTGCCGCTGCTGGTCTCGCGACAGGGCGGCCGCCTGTTCCACGTCGCGCACCACGCGCGGCGTCAGGAAGATCATCAGCTCCGTCTTCCCCTTGGTAACGCCGCGCGACCGGAACAGCCCGCCGAGGATCGGGAGATCGCCCAAAATCGGCGTCTTGTTTACCGTGCGGTCTGTCTGTTCGCGGATCATGCCGCCCAGAACCACCGTCTCGCCATCACGCACCGTGATGGTGGTGGTAGCGGAGCGTTGGCTGATCAGCGGCGCCTGGTAGCTGGTGAAGCCCTGCAGCTCGTTGGCCTCCTGGGTCACCTCGATGTTCACCATGCCGTTTTGCGTGATGTGCGGAGTCACGTCGAGCACGAGGCCAACATCCAGGTAGCCATAGTTGTAGGTGACAGTTCCGGCATCCGTTTCGCGAGTGCTCATGATGTAGGGCACCCGCTGGCTGATATTGATCTGCGCCTGCCGGTTGTTGGCCGTGAAGATGCGCGGCGTCGAAAGCACATTGAAGCGCTTGTCCGTCGATAGCGCCGTCAGCACCGTCTGCAACGAGGGCCCGATCACAGAGAACTTGAAGTTGGTCCGTTCCTGTGCCAGGTCTTGCGGGAGCATCTTGACGTTGGCTCCCACCGAAGCGCCCGCCACGTTCTCCTGCATCCAGGACCACTCCATGCCGAGCTTGCTGGTGCTATCGAGCGCGGCTTCCACGACCAGCGCCTCGATCAACACCTGCTCTGGTACGGTGTCGAGTTGCTTGACGATCTCTTTGATGGCGTCGTAGTTTTCCGGGGTCGTGGTGATGATCAGGCTGTTGGTGTTCGGATCGGCGACGACGTTCGCCTGGCCCGCCAGGTCAAGCAGGTTGACGATCTGGCCGCTTCCGGCTCGCCCCACGCGCACAGTGGCGCCTGAAGAGCCCGCGCCACCGCGCCACCCTGGGAACTGGCGCGAGGAAGCAGGATCCGCGCCGTCCAAACCCTCCTCCGACAACGCTTCCTCATCGAGCGCATCCGGCAATCGCACCTCATCCAGACTTGCCTGAGCGCGGCTCCTTGCCGGCGCATCGCTCGCCGCGGAGCGGCGCTGGTAGCTCTGCGGACGGTAGGTGGTGGTGCGCCGCTGTGTGGTGCCACGGTAGCGTTGCTGCGAGTAGTAGCTGGAGGAGGTCCCGCCGGTGCGGAGAGCCTGGTCCAGGAGATACGCGACATCCATGGCCTGAGCGTTGGCGAGAGGCAGCACGTAGGTGGTCGACTCGAACTCCACCGGCTTATCCAGCTCCTGGATCACCATCTCCGCGATGGCGAGATTCGATGGGGTTGCTGTGACGATGAGCGAGTTCGTGCGCTCATTCGGCACCACCTGGGCGCGCACGGCATAGAACGCCGTCCGGCCACCACCGCCGCGGATCCGCTGTTCAAACGGCAGGCTCTGCGACGCGGCGGTGCGCTGCCCGGGCGCCGTTGACAGGAGAACGCTGGAGATCACATCGGCCATCTCGGTGGCGCTCGCGTACTCCAGCGGGAAGACGCGCGTCTGCATGGTGCTGGTCACCTCTTTGTCGAGGTTGCGGATCAGCACTTCCACCTTCGAGATGTACTCCGGATTGGCGTTCACCACGACGGAGTTGGTGTAGTCATCCGCGCTCGCGCGCACCTCCGGTCCGGTCGGCACCATGGGCATGCCCGCCTGCTGGCCATCTCTCCGGGTGCGGCGCGCGCGCGCCATCGCCGCGAGGCCGCCCCGGTTGGGGAAGAGGTCGTTGATGACGCGGGCCACCTGCTGGGCATCGGCGTGCTGCAGTTCGAAGACACGGATCTCGTTGGGGCGCTCTTCCGGGCCCTCGGCGCGGCCAAAACCGCCAGGTGAAGGCCACTGTACGGGAGGCGCCTGCGGCGCCGCGGCCGCTATGCGCAGAAGCGGGCCTTCCTTCAACAGCCGATAGCCCTTGGAGTTGAGCACAGCGTCCAGGACGCGGAACGCCTCATCCAACGAAAGCTGCTTCGCATTCACGATCGTCACCGGCCCCTTGAGCGCCGGATCCTTGCTGATCGTGACTCCAGCCGCCATGCTGAAGAACTTCAACACATTATCGATCTCCGCGCCGCGGAAATCGATGTTCAGTTTTGCCTTTTTGCCGGCGATAAAGGAACTCCACGCCGGCACCGCCGGGGTTCCCTGCCACTCCGTGCCGCTTGGCGCGGAGGTTGGGAACGGGATCCTGGGCGGAGCCGTGGATGATCCTGACGCTGGTGAAGCCGCCGATGGGGCCGGAGTGGCTGGTGCCGGAGCGGGTGGCAGGCCCGAAGGCTGCGCAGGCACCGCGGTCTCCGTTCCCTGCGGAGTTGCAGGCGCGGGGGCCGCACTCGCGGGCTGCGCGGGCGCGGATGGAGCTGGTTGCGCCGAGGAGGGAGCGGTGGGCGCGGCCTCCGCCTGCTTCTCGCCCGAGGGGGCTGGCTGGGCAGGAGCTGTCTCTGCCGGCTTGGGAGCCGGGGCAGGCGGCGCCTGCTCCTCGGTTCCAGCCGGGGCAAGAACCGCCAGCGCCAGGCAGAGGACCAGAGATCCCGGCCGCAGGAGCCATCTTTGGCGCGAGGGTAAGGGCATCACATCGGTTCTCCTGTGCATCATTGGGTCTGCCTCTCAACCGGAGTAGAGCTGGGGAGCGTGGCGGTCCCCTCTCCACGACGCCACCTCAAATAACGTTCGCGGCGGGCGGCGCGTTCCGCATTCGCGTCCACCATATTCTGGCTCGTCCCCGAGGCCACGGCGCCGGGCGCCATCGTTGTCATGACGGGAGTGGGCGTCGAGCCCGGAGGGGTGGGAGCGCCTGGAGGACTCGCGGGCGGACTTCCCGGAGCGCCCGGCTGCGCGCCCTGGGGCGCGGGAGCCGTCGGTGGCTGGCCCGGTGCCGCGGTCGCTGGCGACGGCGATGCCGAGCGCGCCGCCACGCCACCCTTCGTTGACGTCTCATCCAAGCCCGTGGATTTTGGCAACGTATAGCGCTTGCCGTCCACCGAAATGACAAGGTAATCGGGATTCAGCACTTCCAGCCGGCCGCCACGGAAGAGATCGCCACGCTTCAGGTAGTGGCCCTCCTTTGATTTCTGCTCCTCTACCAGCGCGTAGCTGACGCCATCCAGACGAACCGTGCCGACATACTGCCAGTAGGAGCGTTGCTGGCGCCCTCCTTCGGCAGGGTTGCCTGCGGGCAACGGAAGAAGGCCATCCAGGCCGGCGGGTGGCAAAGAGAGCGAATCGGAAGCGCGCCCTGACTTGGCAACGACCAGCGGGCGGAAGAGGTTACGTTCCTCCGCCGCACCGCTCTTTACGGCGGTTGCTGCCTGGCTCTTCCCCGAAGCCTCCGGGCCGCCACCGTTGGACGAAGCGGCCTTTGTCGTCTCGCTCCCTGAGGCGGAGGGCGCCAGCAACGCCTTGCCTCCACTGGGAGCCGCCGTCGCCTGGCTGGCTTTGCTCACCGACCGCTTCGCCGGAGGGCGAACGCTCACGAACCGGGTCTCATCCTGGGGCGTTGTAAGAGCCAGGGCACTCGCACCTGCTCCGGCGAGCCCCAAGACCACCCACATCACCCATCTCCGTTGCTCTGGCATACCTACCTCAAACACGTCCTTACTTCGACACGGGTGGCACGCTGGAGTACACGGCAAGCCTCAATTCCAGACTGACTATGTCCGTGCTCGCATCCGTAGACACCACCTGCAGGCGCTCTAGCGCCACGCGATCCTGGGTTTGCTGGAGGCGCCTCAGAAACCGGATCGCTTTTGGAAAGGGCGCCCGCACCTGCACCGTGAAGGGGAGCTTGCTCCCACTGGCCACGGCCACCGGGCGGCCAGGCCGAAGCGTCGCCAGCGTCACCCCCGCCTTCTCCGCGACGAGATCCAACTCGGTTAGAATACGTGTCGGCAGGCGGCTGGGCTCTTCGCTCCACGAGAGCGAGCGCACCTCCTTCTCCAGACTGGCGATCTCCTGCTCCAAGGCAGCGCAGCGCGCGCGCACGCGCCCAGCATCCGCGGCGAGCGCCTCGGGAGTGCGACTTTCGACGGGCTGCATCTGCTTCAGCGAGGGCACCCCGATGAAGGCCACCACCACCACGCACAGCGCCACCATCGCGATCTCGCGTCGTGAGAGCTTCATTCCTCTTCCTCCTCCGCAGCCCTCTTCGCGGAGGCCGGTCGCTTCCGCGCGGTAGACGCTTTCGCAATGACACGGCGCTCGGCGGTATTGCCGCGCACCACGGCGCTGATCCCAAAGTGCGTCACCTGCCGTCCGCCCACCTGAGCCCCATTCGCAAAGCTGAGCTGGACCTGCTCCAGCAGCGGGGACTCCATGAGCGCGTTGGTAAACTGTGCTGCTCCGGCTGCCTCAAGCGCAGTGCCCCGGATGACGAGCGGTCGGCCTCGCTCCAGTTCGATTCCCGTCACCCAGACGCCCTGCGGCGCTGCCATCGCCAGCGCGTCCATCACATCCACCCACGGTGGATTCGGACGCAGAGCCCGGCGCAGTGATTCTGCTTGCGCCGTTAGCTCCTGGTACCTGGCATCCAACTTCTTTGCCCGGGAGCGCTCTGTCGCCAGCTCGCGCGCCGCGGCTGCCCGTGCCCGCTGGAGGTCGAGATGGTCACGCCACCGCTGGTGAGCCGCCGCGCACCCCCCGATCAGCACCACGAGGGCCACGGCGGCCCCCATCCAGGCGTTGCGCCGTCGCTGGCGCAAGTGCTGCGCGCGCCGCACCTCCTCGGCCAAGAGATCCGCAGTCTGTGCGGCCCCCGCGGCGAGTAACGCCATGCCATAGGCCCCAGCATACTGCGCCGCGTCGGCCCGCGCTACCGTCGCGAGCGCAGGGAGTTCAAGGGCGCCGGCGGGCATCCCCAAGAGTTGGCCCAGGCGCGGCGCCAATCCAGCCACCAGACTGCCCCCTCCCATGAGGCGGACCTCGCTCGCGGGAGGCAGTCCCTGAACCGCGACGGCGGAAAGGAGCAGACTAATCTCTCCGGCGAGCTGGCGAACCCACTCGCTCCCCTTCTCGGAGGCGCCGGGGTGTGGCATGCGCTCCAGGCCGTGCGAGCGTTTGCTCTCCTCAGCGGCGTCCGGGGTGCATTCCAGCTCCGCCGCCAGCGCCTGCGTCAGGTCGTTTCCTCCCAGCAGTACCGAGCGGCTTGCCTGGATCGCGCCTTCGGCGCAGTAGCAGATAGTAGTTGTAGAAGCCCCGATATCCACGAGTACCCAGGGCCCGCCACCCGGATCGCTCGTCGCGGCCACCGCCGCAAAAGAGCTGGCGCCCAGATGATTGGCGCGCACGCCGGCGGCCTCCAGCCCTTTCCGATAGGCACCCACCAGACTCGATCGGGCCGCGGCGACGAGCGCCAGACTCTCACCCTCATCTCGCCCCGCCTGTAGATGCACGCCTCCGGCCAGCTCATCCGCCGGGAAAGGGATGTCGCGTGTCCCCTCCAGGAGAGCGGCACGCGCCAGGGCATCCGAAGGAGCCCCGGACATGCGAATGACACGCGCCGAGAAGTGGTAGGACGAGAGCGCCACGGCTGCATCGCTCGCACGCGCCACGGCCGCGCCCAACGCGGAGCGTAGCGCGCCGGCCAGTACCGCGGGCTCGGGAGGCGTCGTCGGGTTATCACTCACTGGCAGATCCGCTTTCGCGGCGCCCGTCACCTCCAGCTTGCCGCCGCGGCGCTGAAGGACGACCGCCTTCACGCACGCCGTGCCGATATCTACGCCCACCCATCGGGTCACTCTTACCACGCTATCTCTCCACCTGTCTCTGGATCCGCGGTTCGCCGCGGCCATCCCCAGGCAATCCACCCTGGGGCACGCTCTACCTGCATCCATCTCACGATGCGTGTACTCTCGCCGGTGCGCTCCACCAGCGCCTCGATGGCGACTACGCGGCGGCTCTCCCGAACGCGCCCCATCGCGCGCACCAGGAAGGCTGCCGACCGCGTGCAAAGATGATCGACCGCCTCGCTGAAGGCCTCCGTGTCGAGGAGATCTGGCTCCAACAGCTCGCCGATGCTCTCGAATGGGCCATGATCGCCGTCGCGCGCCTGAATGATGGCGGCGGCCGTCTCGGGCGTCAGCCCCGGAACCATCGCCAGAAGCTCTTCACTCGCCGTATTCACGTTCACCCGGCCTGGCAGCATGGTCGATGACGTCACCGTCACATGATCCACAATCGCCCGCACATCATCCGTGCTGATCCCAGGCACCGAGAACAGCTCGCCGAGAGAGGAGAACGTGCCTCGCTGCTGGCGATACTGCAGGATGGCTGCTGCCTGCGCCTGCCCGAGCACCTGGTCGCCGATTCCCATGAGTTCCTCTGGCGTCGCCTCGTTTATATTGACGCGCGCCTCCCCCTCGGCGTTGACATTTCGCTCTTGCGAAAGTACGGTTACCTTCTCGCTCAGCGGCCGGTCGTCAGATGGCGGCTCTCCCATCCCCGTCTCTTGGGGCGGGCCGTAGAGGAGCGCTGGCGTCACATCGCGCACCAACAGCAGCTCGCCCACCGTCTCGAACGGGCCTTCCCGAGGCAGGTAGGGCTCGGGCAACGCCTGGTAGTAATCCGCCTTGGCCCCCGCCGGACGCGGGGTCTCTCCCGACTCGCGCCAGTCCAGGATCGCGTCGGAGAGGGCGTCATCCACCCCCGGGAGATGCATCAGCATCTCCTTGGTCGCCGCGTTGATATTCACCCGAGACGCTGCGTCGATGATCTCCACCCGGAACCACCCTGTCCCGAGAGGGAACGCCTCCGCCCCGTGATCACCCAGCGTCGCCCACTCTTCCTCGAGGGAGTCCACGCTGGTATCATCCCGCCGGAGGACCGCCTCCGCGAGGTGGATCCCCGCCTGCGCCAGATAGGTGCACTGCACCTCGGCCGCGTTGGCGCGCGCCGCGCGCACTCTCAGCCGCACCGTGGTCGCGGCGGCCGTCGCGAGCGTCACGAGGAGGACCAGGAGAATCAGCGCCATTACCAGCGCCGAGCCCCGCGCCTCTCCCAGCACTGGTCCGGTATGGAATCGCACAGGCCGCGCGTCGCGCGTCGTTCTAAGGGAGGCTGGTGGCATCTTCATCGGTTTCCGTCGCCTCGACAGGGGGCAGAGCCCGGATCGGGAACGCTGCGGTCACCGAAACCCCGTTCTCCTCGCCATCCCCCCCGAAAAGATCGAGGGTCACCTCGATCACCCGCGGCAGAACGCCACTGCCCTCCTCCGTCGTATCCCACGCGTCCGCCCATGCCTCGCCATCGAAAAAGCGCACGTTGAAGCCGGTCACCGCGTCTGAAAGAAGCTCTTCCTCGCCCAGCTCCTCCAGGGGATCGATCCCAGGCGGGGTCTGTTCCCGCCGGAATAACCCCAGCCCCTCCCCCGTATCCAAGGGCGCCAGCGAGTAGGTGACCGCGGACCAATCCGCGTCGCGTGTTTCCTCCCACGCCGGGGACGACGACTCCAGCAGCTCCAGCCGGCCCAGTGATATCCGGCGACTGCGCGTCGTCAGCCGCAGCGTGTCCGTATCGCGATCCCCGTCACTCTCGTCGCTGCCAATCAGCCATGAGCGTTCGGATCCCGGCGTCAGCGCAGCGTGCTGGATATCGGCGCGCAGCGCGTTGATGATGAGGCGGATCTCCTGCGCGCGCTCGCCTTCCCGCCTTGCTCGCTCATCTGCATCCAGGCCCGTGCTCAGCGCCAGGCCCAACCCGCCCACCAAAGTGCCCAGAATCACGAGCGAAACCAGCAGCTCCACGAGCGTGTAGCCCTCAGAGCGCCCCTGGCGAGGCGCGGGATGGAGGGTTCTCGCACTCCCCTTGCCCGCGCAACTTGCCCTAGCGCGCCAGGAGACTCGTATGCCACGCTCCGAGGCGCTCAACTCTGCTCCGCTCCCTCCTCGGGCACGTAGGTGGAAACCTGGAACTCGCGGCGCCGGTTACCACTCTCCCAGCGAACCGTGACCCGGAGCTCGATCACTCCCTCGATCTCAGTCTCGAGAAGCTCTTGCTCCCATTGCCACCCGGGAGCCTCGTCTCCAAAGTCGCCCGACTCTTCCGTGAGCTCGGAAACACCCAGCACCGCGATCTCGGCCAGGCGGCGCTCCGCCAGAAGCGCCGCCTGGTCATACTCGGCTGCCATGCCCGACGCGCGGCTGATCGCGCCGAAGGTGGCCAGCGCCCCGGCGATCCCCATGGCGAGAACCAGGGTCGCCACGATCATCTCGATCAGGGTGAAACCACGCTCACCGCGCATCGGCGCGCTCCTCCGGCGCATTCGCCAGCGCATCCCCGTCCTCGACCACGACGCGGCCACGACGGCCATCCACGCGAACGCTCCGCCGCAGGTCGCCCGCGCCCAGAACGAAGAGGGCATCGTCGCATCGCCCATCCGGCAGGAAGCGTAATTCCGGGGGCCCCCCCGAGCCAGCTTCGCCTACCTCGTGCCCTTCGAGGGTTACCTCCACGGGCAGCCGGAGGAGGTGCCAAGCGCTATCCAATTCAGGCATCTCCTCCTCCTTCTGCTCACCGTCGGCAGGAACCGGTCTGGCCAGCAGCTCCTCGGTAGGATCCGTCTCCTCCGCAGCGAGCGTGAAGAGGTGGCGGCCCTCATCATAGCTGAGGAGAACCGGCCACTCGTGAAGCGCGCTCCACTCCGAGGCGTAGCGGATAGCGGATGCCAACTGCGACGCCGTGGCTTTGAGGCGCTGGCTGCGCACATACTGCGGATAGGCCGGGAGCACGGCGGATGCGGCGATGGCGAGCAGCGTCAGAACGACGCAGAGCTCGATCACCGTGAAGCCGGCTGGTCTAGTACTCCTCTTCCTCCCAGTTTCCAATATCCGCATCGCGGCCCTCTCCCCCTGGCTGCCCATCCGCGCCATAGGAGACCAGGTCGTACGATTCGGGGTTGTGCTCACCCGGCGACGTATAGACAAACTCGTTGCCCCACGGGTCGAGGGGAATCGCCTTCTTCAGGTAGGGCCCGTTCCAGCCCTTGGGCACGGGCTCGGAAGTGGGGGCCTGGCGCAGGGCCATCAACCCCTGCTCAGTCGTCGGATACTCGCCGTTATCCGCATGGTACATATCCAGGGCAGTGCCCAGGCTCTCGATATCCGCGACGGCGCGCGCGCGCTTGGCATCCTCCGTGCGTCCCACCACACGCGGGATTACGGCTGCCGCCAAGACGGCAAGGATCACCATCACCACCAGCAACTCGATCAGGGTGAAACCAGCGGATGCAACCCGCCGCGTTCTTTGCTGAAGCATGAGTCCCCTTTCTACAATGGCCTGTCCCGTGCGCTTGCAGCAGGCGGGTTCAGAACAACTCCCGGCCCCGCAAACGGCTCTCTCCCTATGAGCGGCTGCTCCCCGATCACCTCACCGCCGAGTTCGCCTGAAAGATCGGCAGCAAGATGGAAAGCACGACAAAGGCAACAAATCCACCCGTGACGAGCACAATTCCCGGCTCCAGCGCCGTCGTCAAGCGCCTCATGCCGGCATCCACTTCAAAGTCAAGGCTCTCCGCCACGCGCAGGAGCATCCGCGGCAGATCGCCCGTCTCCTCTCCTACGGCCACCATGTGTCGCAGAACCGGCGGGAAATGCCCCGCTTCCTCCATGGCATCGGCCACGGGCCGACCCTGGCGCACCAGGTCGCCCACCTTAGTCACGGCATCGAGGATGACCCGGTTGGATGTCGCCTGCCCGGCAATCTGGAGCGCGTCGAGGATGGGCACCCCACCGCCCAGAAGCGTTCCCAACGCGCGCGCGAAACGGCTGATCACCACGCGCGAGGTAATACGGCCCGCCACCGGCAAGCGCAGCGCAAGCGCGTCGATCTGCCGGCGGCCGGCCTCCGTCGCCGCGAATCCCTTGCCGAAGACCCACACCCCGGCGATCCCGCCCAACAGAATCCACCAGTAGCGCGCGATCAGGCCGGTGGTTGCTAGCAGCACCACCGTCGGAAGCGGCATATCCGCCCCCAGGTCCTCAAAAACACCGCTCAGCCGCGGCACGACGAAGGCGAGGAGGAAGACTACGGAGAGCACCGCCACGCCGAGGAGAAGCGAGGGATAGACCATGGCGGAGACGATCTGGCTGCGCCGCTCCTGCTCCCTCTCCAAGAACTCCGCCAGCCGTGTCGCCACCTCCGGCAGCTGCCCGCTCACCTCGCCCGCGCGGAGCATGTTCGTGTACATCGGGGAGAAATAGCGCGGGTAGGCCGCCAGCGCCTCAGAAAGCGAGCGACCACTCCGGATCTCCCGTTGCACATCCCCCAGCACGCTCGCGAGCGCCGCGTTGTCACTCTGCTCGATCAGAACACTGAGCGCCCGATCAATGGGAAGGCCCGCGCCTGTTAGGTCGGAAAGCTGGCGGGTGAAAGCCGTCACCTCGCTTCGGGAGATCCGACCCGGCTTCGCTGGAGCGCCGGCACTCCGGCTCCCCGCAGCACCCTTGCGTGCGACCGCCTGAACCTCCACGGGGAGGTGCCCCAGTTCGCGGACACGCGAGAGCGCCTCCGAGGCATCCCGGGCCTCGATCTGGCCGCGCACCTCCCGGCCGGCGTGATCAACGGCGATGTAGCGATATCCTACCATCTTGCCAATCTTAGCGCGTGGCTCCCGGAACAAGCACGCTCATTGAGCCGAAGCGGCATCCCCCGCTCACAGCTCGTCGCGCTGGCAGACACGGAGCACCTCGTCGATCGTGGTGAGCCCTCTCACCACCTTATCGCGGCCATCGGCGATGAGCGTCCTCATCCCCTGGTTCGCCAGGGCATACCGCTTGATCTCCACTGCCGAAGTACGCTGCGTGATCATGCGGCGCACCTCATCATCGACTGTTAGCAGCTCGAAGACACCGGCGCGCCCGCGGTAGCCGGTGAAGCCGCACTCCTCGCACTTGGCGCCCCGCGTAAAGGTCGCGCGCGCCCGATCCTCCGCGGTGAGCCCAACTTCTCGGATGGCATCCGGGTCGGGCTCATCCGGACGCTTGCAGACGGGGCAATTCAAGCGCACCAGGCGTTGGGCCACGCTTCCGATGAGCGATGAGGCCACGAGGTACGGCTCCGCGCCCATATCCAGCATGCGTGCGACGGCCCCCGCGGCGTCGTTGGTGTGTAGCGTGCTGAGGACCAGGTGGCCCGTGAGCGCGGCGTGGATCGCGATCTCGGCCGTTTCGCCATCGCGGATCTCGCCCACCATAATGACATCCGGGTCCTGGCGAACGATATGCCGCAGGCCCGAGGCGAAGGTCAGCCCAATGCTGGGGCGCACCTGGATCTGGTTGACGCCCGGGAGCTGATACTCCACTGGATCCTCGATGGTTAATAGTTTCTTCTCCGGGGAGTAAATCTCCTGGAGGGCGGCGTAGAGGCTAGTCGTCTTGCCGCTTCCGGTTGGTCCGGTCACCAGGATAATCCCATAGGGGCGGCGGATGAGCCGGCGGAAGCGCGCCAGCGTCTCCGGATCCATGCCCAGTTCGGGGAGGCCGCGAAGCGCCGTCTCCTTATCGAGGATGCGCATGACAACCGACTCGCCGTAGAGCGTAGGCACTGTGGAGACGCGCACGTCGATCTGCCGCTCGGCCACGCGCAGGCGGATGCGCCCGTCCTGCGGCAGGCGCCGCTCGGCGATGTTCATGTCGCCCAGGATCTTGATGCGCGATACGATGGCCGGATGCAGGCGCCGCGGCGGCGAGGAGATCTCTCGCAACACGCCATCAATCCGGTAGCGCACCTTCACCTCGCGCTCGAACGGCTCGATATGGATATCACTGGCGCCGTCACGCACCGCCTGGTGAAAGATCACGTTCACGAGCCGGATGACTACCGCCTCGCCGGCCATCTTCTCGAGGTCGGCGATATCCATCTCCTCGGACGCCGCCTCCGCGTCGCGGTCTCGGCTATCCTGGATGAGGCGCTCCATGTAGGAGTGCTCCAGGACGCGCTTGATCTCGTCGGCCGGGGCGACCACAGGACGCAGGCGGCAGCCAACCAGGAGGCGGATATCATCGAGCGCCTGCAGGTTGAAGGGATCGGCACAGGCAACCGTCAGCGTGCCGTTCTCTCGGGAGAGTGGCAGAAGCTGGGAGCGCAGAGCGAGGTCCGCCGGGAGGAGCCCCAGGAGGTCCGGGTCGAGAGGGTACTCGCCCAGGTTCACCACCGGCAATCCGGCTTGTTCGCCGAGCGCCCAGGCCAGATCCTTTTCGCTCACGTAGCGGAGCGACACGAGCGCCTGTCCAATGCGCTGTCCGCTCTTGCGGTGTAGTTCAACGGCTTCCTGTATCTGTTCCTCAGAGAGGTGGCACCGCTCGCGAAGCAGCTCACCAAGGCGGCGGGAACGCGAACCAACCATGTATCACCTTTTCCAAAACATGCTGTTACTATTTAGACTGACAGCTCCCCGCGATGTTGCATCAGGCAGGCGAGACAATGTTACGAAACTGTTAAGGCCCAAGTCAGCGGTCGATGCCTGGTACACGCCAGTCCCCGGCCGAGGGGCCGGGGACCGGCGACGGGCGCGGAGAGATCGCCACACGGCTAAGGGTAATCGAAAGTCATGACGACGTCGAACAAGCTGGTCGCGCCGGTTCGCAAGCGGACCGACCGCCACAGGGCCTCACCTTGCTCGGGGCTGTTGGCCGCTCCGAACTGGAAGGAGTTGTGCCCGCCAGGCGCCGCGGTCGTGAACCGCCCGCTGGCATCCAGGGCGAGTTTTCCGTCCACATATACCTTGAGGTCGTTCCCCTGGATGGCCAGGCGGTAGGTATGGAAGCGGTCGGTGGTGTCCACCGCGTGCTTGAGGCCGGTGTGTGTGAGGGTGATCCCGTCGGGCGTCAGTCGCAGCCGCTCCATCGCCACGCCGTTGCTGAAGATCACATAGCTGATCCCGGAAATCACCTTCGCCTCAAACTCCGCCACGCTCTCTCGATCCGGGCGGGCGTTCCAGGCGTACACGCAGTGCATGTAATCTCCCGGCTCGCTCCCCCGGTCCGCGATCAGCAACGCACCGTCCTTCAGTTCGAGCGCCGTGTTGCGCCGGGCTCGGTCCGTGGCCCACGGTGTCGTTGGCTTCGCATCCGCGGTCCACACTACGTCCCAGCCGGGCTCTCCAGCGCCGACCTCCTGCGGCGAAGCCATCGCGACCTCCACCTCGTTGGCGCCCTCCTTGATCGCGGTGATGGGCACGCGATATTCCCACCAGCCATCCACCAGCTCACCCTCGGGGAGCGCCGTGCCGTTCAGCCGCACCCGCGGGCTACGCGCGGTGGGGATCAGGAGGCACAGCTTTACCTGCGGCACCGCATCCGGCGCCGGCGGCACCCGCTCGCCCAGATAGAGAGGCACGGTCACCGGCTGGCCATCCTGCATCGAGAGTGGCCGGCTCGGGTTGAGCACCGTCAGGTTCTGGTGGCGGCTCCCGCCCGTGACGTACAGCTCCGGCGAATAGTCGCGCACATTCACAAAGTACGTCTTGTCCAGCTTGGCCAGCAGCTTTGGATCGCCGATCTCGCGCAGCATGGGCGCCGTGACGTTGAAGAAGTTGAACAGGTAGATCCCGTCGGCGCCGCTCTGCCATACCCGGGCGGCTCGCGCGCGATAGCTCTCCTGAGAGCCTCGTCGATATCGGCCCTCCGATCGGACCCGCGTCTCGCTCAGCGACGGGTAGACGGGAACCCCGTACTTATGCCCCAACGCGACGATGTACTCCCACGGATTGAGCTGGAAGTAGCAGGTCGCCACCATCAGATCGACCAGGTCCTCGGCGAGCCAACGCTCGATATCCAGGCCCACCATTCGGGAGTACTCGACGGAGTCGGGCACCCGGACAGCAATGAGGATGGGCCGGCCCCGCTTGCGCCCCTCGGCATCCGCCATGCGGCGGATGCGGCGCAGCAAGTCGGTCATCATCTCCCGCTCTGCGTCGCTCGCGGTGCCGCCCCAGGCCACGGACTTGAAGTATACGAGGTGTCTCCAGAAGTCCAGCTCGATGCCGTCCACATCGTAGTTCTGGCAGACTTCCTCGAAGAAGCGGAAGGCCAGGTCACGCACCTCCGGGTGGGTGTAATCCATGGCCGACCACTGCCCATGTTTGGGGCGGTTCTGGATGGTGCCCATCAGGAGATCCGGGCGTTTCGCCTTCAGCGGCGGGAAGAGCGGGTAGGGCTTCTCCGGCGTGTGCGCGCCGTCATGCGTGTCATTCATGCGCATCGAGAAGAAGACCTCAATCCCGTTCGCGCGCCCGAAATCGACGATCATCTTGAGGGCATCGGTCCCCTGGTCGATCAACGGCCGGGTGATGTTGATCCCCAGGTCGCCCCACGTGTGCTCCAGCACGCTGCCCACCTTCGTGTTGTGCGTGAAGTAGCCAAAGCCGGAGCTGATAGGACAGTAGAAGATCGTATCCACGTGGGTTCCGAGGAGGGGCGTCGTCCGGCGCGCGAGGACATTCTCCACTGTCACCGGCAGGTTCTTCGGGAAGTAGATGACCTCGTTGCCGTCGTTGTTGAAGATGATGCGGCGCTTCCGGTGGGCCAGCTGCTTGCGCTGCTGGACAAAGGCATCTGGCGCGTCGGCCTGCGCCTTCACCTCGGCGGCGACGGCAAACAGCAACAACACGGACGCGAGTATGCAGAGTGTGGTCTTCATGCCCCCGATGTTCGGCCCCCAGCCGGGGATCCCTTCCGGGAATTCACCTCGCCAGTGGCCGAATCGTGGCCCAGAATCAAAAAAGCCCCGATAGCGTTCCCGCTATCAGGGCTTTTCACTTGGGAGCGGGGGTGGGATTTGAACCCACGACCTCCGGGTTATGAGCCCGACGAGCTACCAGACTGCTCCACCCCGCGTCAACACCCATATCATACCAGGTTATTTTCCCTTTGTCAACCCCCTATTCGCATGAATCTTTCCACACGCTCCGTAAGCCCGTGGGCGTGCCGAGAACCCACGCCGGGAAGCCACCTCGCTCCCAAACGGCTCGCTGCCCGGGAGCGCCCGCATCTCCCCATCCGGGTCAGTCCCTTTCTTCCGTGATATCGGCGCCGGCACGGCCCAAGTTGCGCTCGGTCTCCGGCGGGTGCTATAATGCAGCCGACCGCCGGCCCCTGGCTGCCGCGTGCGGTCACTCGAATAAGGAGGAGCATTCGCATGGGAACCCGCAGCCATACTGCCGTTCTGCTTCTCGCTCTCGCCTTCTCAGCGCTCGCGCCCTCTCTTGCTAGGGCGGATGACGACCGCAAAGACCACGTCTATGTCTGGGGCGAGGTTAAGAACCCGGGCGCGTTCCCCTGGAAGAAGGGGCTGACTGTCCCGGAGGTGATCCGTCTGGCCGGTGGCTTCACGGAGGCGGCGCACCGCAACCGGGCCACGCTCACTCGCGGGAAGCGCGAGATCACGCTGACCGCGGATGACCTGACGCCGGCTTCGGAGCGCGATGCCATCAAACTGGAGCGCGGAGATGTCCTCCGCATCGAGCGCGGCGCCCTCCGCGTTGAAGGGGAGGTGCGCAGCCCGGGCGACTACGGCCTGGAGCACGGCACCGTGCGACAGGCGCTGATCGCGGCGGGCGGCCCGACCCCCGCCGCTGACCTGGACTCGGTTTACATCGCCCGCGGGGGCAAGGTGATTCGGGTGGACGCGCGCGCGCTTCTCACAGGCGGGCCGGCAGCGGAGAACCCAACGCTGGAGCCGGGGGATGTGCTTCACGTGCCGCGATCCCACTCACGGGTCACGATTGCGGGCGAGGTGAACCGGCCGGGCGCCTACGACCTGGAGCCAGGCAAGCTGGAACGCTTAGAGGACTTGATCGCCATCGCCGGGGGGCCAACGGCAAAGGCGCAGGTGGCTCGGATTGAGCTGCGCCGGGCGACGCGCGCGGGAGAACGCCCCCAGGTGGAGACGATCAACCTGGAAGATCCCACGCAGGATGAGCTGCAGCGCAACCCGGTGTTGCAGAGTGGCGATTACGTCGTGGTGCCTGCCCAGCGCCGGGGTCGAAGTATGGGGATCAATGAGGTCTACCAGATTGGCGTTCTGATTCTGACTCTGGTGAGCATCCTGATGGGCCGCTGATGGCGCGGTTCCGGGATCCGGGAGCTCGAGAGGCGCACCTCTCGCCTACTCCCGGACCCAGAGCGCGTCACGCGAATTAGGAAGGTTCGCTGAACAAGCCGAGTGCGCGAGCGAACGGGCGCTCGTGCGGAATGCTCTATCGCCGCTCTCTATCAGTCGCGGCCTGCGCTCCGTTTCCACCCGTTCGATCGCGCATCTCGCTTAGATTCCGACGGGCTGGATATCCTCTCCCCCTTCGGTGTCTTCCAGGTCTTCCTGGTCCAGGTCGCTCTCCACATCAGGGATCTCGGGAAGGCCCGCGAGGGGCGCGCGAGACGCGGCAACAGGTTCCTCGCCCGTCTCGCCGAGGCCCATCAGGGTCTCCACTGCCGAGGGCCGAGGCGCCATGGTGCCACCGGTCTCCAGTGACCGGCCATGCCAGTCGGCAATGAGGAGCACTTCGCGCTTGGCTCCGCCGCTGGCCGGCACCTCTTTTTCAAACTGCACCCGGATCAGGTGGCATCGTCCGGGCTCATCCACGCCGCCCACGGCCATGTGGAAGACCTGTTCGCGAGGGTCGCGCTCTGTCACCACGCCGGTTGCGTCCCATACCGGATGGTAGATCCGCTCGCCTACGATGTAGTCATCCGTAGGACGGTACGGGCGCACCTCGGGGGCACTCGGGTTCGCTACCTCGGTTCCAGCAGCCGCTGCCGCCTCAGTCGCGCCGGTACCGGATTGCTCCACCACCTCACCCTCGGCGACGGGAACGCCTTCTCCGGTGGTTGGAACCTCCACCTCAGGAGAGCGGGCCGTACTGGCAAGATCCGCTCCCTCTGCACCCGGTTCCTGGGCCACATCGCCCGTCGGCTCTTGTGCCTGGGCAACCGGGATCACTGGCGTCTCCTGTTCCTTCTGTTCCATAACCGTCCTTTCACTGCATCCCTACCACGCATCAACAGCCCTATCGAGGGCACCGGGTGGTTTGGGGAACCGCCAATACAACGAGGTCTCGTCTGTCATATGAATGAAGCCACTATAGCGGATTCGCCCCTCGCTTGTCAAGCGGATTCAACCGGCGAAATGAGGGCGTTTGATCTGCCCATGCCCGGCATATGCACCAGGGCGATCATCCCGCAAGGCCACCCCCCTCTTCGCCGCCAGCATGCCCTGTGCCTCTTGCCTCGTGCTAAGAAGAATCGGGAACCAGCGCTCGTCTTTGTTGTCCAAACTAATAGGGACACCTGGAAGCCCCAACCGGCATACCGTTGTGCTCGCTCCCGTCAGATCCGCCGGCCCGGGGCAGGAGCCCCAGGCGTGTAAGGAGTGAGTCGATGAAGTTGAAGCTCAGCGGGAGATCACGGAGAGGCCGTGGAGGGCTGTGGATGGGCGCTGGCATCCTGGTGGTGGCCTTGTTGGCGACGGCTGCAGAGACAACCGCCAACAATCATCCCATTCAGAGCATGTTTGCCCCGGGGCTAAAAGACCTCTCGCTTACCACCGTACGCAAAGAGATTCACATCGAGGAACTGAACAAGATCAGCCGCGACTATGCCAACGCCTACCGCATCGGGCGGTCGAAGGTGATGCTGAAGGAGCCGGATAAGTTCCGCATGGATGCGCGTGTCGGCTTCGTCAAGTTCGAGTATGTGATGAACGGCCCCAGGAAGGTGATCCGCACGCCCCTGACCAAGCAGTTTGATGACATTGGCACGGATCCGGGCAAGCGTCTGGGGCCGCTCGAGGTCGGTCTGGTCACACCGGGCGCGCTGATCGGCTACGATGTGGAGCATGTGGGGTGTTCCACGGAGGAAGGCCGGCGCGTGTGCGAGTACAAGCTCTACTACGCGCACAACCACGAGCGCTACGAACTCGTCTGGATCGATGCCGAGCGCAAATGCGTGAAGAAGCGGCGGCTCTACACGCTGATGTACGGCAAGTATAAGATGGAGCTCACCTACAGCGCCCCGAAGCAGGTCGGCAACCTCTGGATTCCCACGGTGATCGAAGTCCGCAACGCCGAGGGGAAGCTCGCCGGGATCACGCACCAGCAGGAGATCAAGCTGAATCCTGGGCTGGATGACTCCCTCTTCAAGCTATGACATGCTCCTCTGGATCGGATCGTGGCGGCCGGCTTCGGGCTACGGAAGCTGGCCGCCACGAAGAGGCTGCTCATGCCCTCAGAAGAGAGCGATGGTGCTGATGATCTGATCGAACACCGGCCGGTACGTCTCGAAGACCGCAGTCGGCGTGGTGAAGGTGAAGATCAGGATATTGCCCCTGTTCTCCGTGTAGAGCGTGTAGCGATGGAACGGCACCACGGTGCCGTCCGGCGCCGCCCAGCTGCTCTGGTGCTCCAGGATCACCGCCTGGTGCCCGCTGACCGTCAGCGAGCGCCGGGCTACCAGGTTGAAGTCGACGAAGAAATCGCTGAGGATCGGCGGCGCCGCGTCCGCGTAACCCTCGATATTGATCGTCTGTCCCTGGAAGCGCGAGTCCACGATCATGCCCACATTTGGGCGGAACACCTCCCCCTCGGGCAGCGTCCGTGACACCAGCTCGAAGACGCGGTTGCCGAGCGTGGTCACGTACTGCGGCGGGTCGAAGAGCGCGAACTCATCTGCCGGGAACTGGAGGCTGAAGTTGAAGACCGCGTTGCTATAGGTCTCGATCCCAGCCCCTGACGGTGCCGACGGCACGTTGAACTGCCGGCCGATCCCGATATCCACGGGGAGCGTGGAAGTATCGGGGGGTGTATGCGTCATGGATGTTGCATCGCCGCCGCACCCGGCCGCGACCGTAACGGCCAGAAGCGCGGCGAGCAGGTAGTGCCTCATCCTGTATGTCTCCTCTCCTCGGTGTTCTTACCCCTCTCATTGCCGCGGAAGGACTGCAGCAACGCCCGGATGAAGTGCGCGCTGCGGAGCTCCGCCTCGATCTCCCCACCGGTGGCATAGGTCGTAACGCGGAAGAACGTCGCGGGCCGCGTGCCCCCCCACCGCAGGGCATCTAGAAGCACGCCGAGCCGGCTCGTGTGCGTCCGCCCAGGGCCGCCTGCGAGCCCGCCGGCCGTCATATACCAGTAACCAACATGCACCCGCACGCCATCTTTCTCGACAAGCAGCCGCTCCATCAGGATGGGCGCGTCTGGGTCTTCCGTATCGATCTTCAGCGGCTGTTTGTCCACGATGGTCCACCCCGCAGCCCGGTAGCAGGAGTCGGGGTTGTGGAACGCGCTGAGATCGCGCGCGCTAACCGCCGCCAGGTCTACCGCGAGCGCCTGGGGCTCTCCGGGGATCTGATAGCGGCGCATCGCGATCTCGGTGCGCGGCAACAAGGCCGCGTCCTCGAGACGCACGGCGATCTCCTCCCCGCGCCAGGCACCCACTTGCTCTGGCACCCAGAGCATCTCCCGAGGCGTGGCGGATTGCTTGGCCCTTAGCACGTGGCGGTCCGCCTGCCACAGCCCGGCGAGGGCGGCGGCCAGTGCCAGGGCTACCAGGTATCGGTGTCGTCCAGCCATCCTAATATCCTCGCGGTGGCCGCGACGGCCACGCAGGCAAGCGCGAGCACGACGAGACCAGAGGTGTCGTGCGCCCGTATCGCCGCTTCTCGGCCCCAACGTTCGGCAGCCCACGTGATCGCCGCTATCCGGAAGCCGTTGGCTGCCAGGCCGATAGGGAGCGCCGATAGGAGGAGCAGCAGCTTCTTCCCCGCTCCCAGGCGCGAAGACACTGCGGCAAACGCTGAGAGCATCATCAGGCCCAGGGTGGATCGGAAGCCGCTGCACGCCTCCCCCACGAAGAGGGAGAGCGTCTCCAGGTGGATTGCCGTCCCCTCCTGGTGAACGTTCACACCCAGGATGCTAGCCGTCCCCACTCCCAGGCGCGTAGACGCCAGCTGAAGGGGGAAGCTCAGCTCGGTGATCAACGCCCCGGGCAAGGGACACATCAGCCAGAGGAACGCCACTGGGCCCGCGAGAATCCGTGCGATGGCGCCCCCGTACAGGCCCAGGATCAAGCCCCAGAGCACGATGGGGAAGGAGAAACTCGCGAAAGCCTCCACCCCGGTCGTGGAAACCCAGGTCGAGCCTAGCTTCAGCGCTCCTCCGGCGGCAACGGCCACCAGGCCCAGATAAGAGGGGGCGCTGGGAGCCCGGCTGAGTTGCTCGCGGCGCATCCAGATGAGTATGGCGGCGAGCACCGGCACCAGCGGGCCGTGCGAGTAGTACCCGGCATTGCCGGTCCATTCGACGCGCCAAAACTGCAGCACATCGCGGTACCAGAGGAGCAAGAGCGCCCCCAGCACTCCCAATGCCAGATGCACCCACGCCGTCGGCCGCTGCTTGTTGCCTTCCTCTCCCTGTCTGCGTTGCTCTTCTACGGTCTCAGCCACTCCCAGCTCCCCTCAGCCCCCCATCGGGTCGGGCCTGCCACTCACTCGGAAGGCACGCTCACGACCTCAACCTGCACCACGGGCTCGGAGGGCGGCGCCTGGGTCTGCGACTGCTTCGGATCTGGAACCATCCGCTCTACCGTCGGCTTGAAGAAGGGCCGCGCCGGTTCTCCACGCTGGGTGAAGAAATGAGGCGAGCCCTGCAGCCGGTAGACGCGGGTTCCCGCGGTCAGGCGCTGCTTCGTAGGAAAGATGGCGCCCTCCGTCGTCACGTTATAAACCGTGAAGAAGCCCGTCTTCATGATGGTCGCGGGCTTGAGCCTTCGTTCCAGATATCTGGGCACCTCCTGCCAGGCGATCCCGAGGTGTTTGCCATACCGCTTCTGCACCACCTCATCGCGGCGCACCTGAGCCAGGAACTCGCTCAGCGAATGCACGGGCCGCTTCAGAAAGGTGTCAATCGTGGCGGCCGTGGACTGCGCGAGCGGAACGGCCAGCACCAGGGCCAGCCCGGCTATCGTGACCCACCTCAACTCCAGTCTCCCTTCCTGGGCTCCGCCGGATGCAACCCGATCCGCGCATCGTGGAGGCTGCACGCCGCGTGCCAATCAACCTGCCGCCCCGGGTGCCGTGGATGAAGGGGCGAGAGGGCGAAGGGGTGAAATCAATACCTGAAGGAGACGCCGCTGGGACTGGCGAGTGCAGAGGTGCCGCCTGGAGCCAGACCGGGCGGTGTGATCTCCTTGAATCAGACTGCCGGCTCGCCAGGCGCCGGCAGGTGGCGCGGCGAGGTGATTCGCCGGCCGCACTTGGCTTGTCAGGAGGGGCAGCACCATGCAGGAGATGGAATACCGCACCCTGGGACGGCATGGCGTGAAGGTCTCGCGCCTTTGCCTGGGCACGATGATGTTCGGCGGACCCACTCCCGAGGAGGAGGCGATCCGCATCATCCACCGCGCGCTCGACCTGGGGATCAACTTTATCGATACGGCGGATATGTACACCGGAGGCGAGTCCGAGCGCATCACGGGAAAAGCGATTCGGGATAGGCGCGATCAGGTGGTCCTGGCAACAAAGGTCCGCTATCCGGTCGGCGGTGGTCCCAACGATAGCGGGCTCTCGCGCTACCACATCTTCAACGCGGTGGATGCGAGTTTGCGCCGCCTGGGAACGGACCACATCGACCTTTACTACCTGCACCTGCCAGACTACGAAACGCCCCTCGAGGAGTCGCTCTCGGCGATGGATGACCTGGTGCGCCAGGGGAAGGTGCGCTATATCGGGTGCTCCAACTTCTACGCCTGGCAGATCTGCAAGGGCCTCTGGATCAGTGACCGGCGCGGATGGGCACCCTTCGCGTGCGTTCAGCCCCTCTACAACATCGTGAATCGCGACGCCGAGGTGGAGGTGTTGCCGCTTTGCGCGGAGGAGGGCCTGGGCGTAGTGACCTACAGCCCGCTGGCGCGCGGCGTCCTCTCTGGAAAGTATCTCCCTGGGGGCGATCTCCCGCCGGATTCGCGCGCGGCGCGCGGCGATAAGCGCCTGCACGAGACGGAGCTGCGTCAGGAGAGCTTCGAGGTAGCGACCCGCCTCAAAGCACTCGCCAGCGCCAAGGGATGCACGCTCACCCAACTCGCGCTCGCGTGGGTCATGGCCAATCCGATTGTCACCTGCCCCATCCTTGGCCCGCGCACGATGGAGCAGTTTGAGGATAACATCGGCTGCCTGGACGTGACGATCACGCCGGAGGATGAGGCGACCATCGATGCCTTGGTACCTCGGGGAGAGCACACCGGCTACGGCTTCAACGACCCGCAATACCCGGTGCGTGGCCGGCCCGTGGCGGCGTGAGCCCCGCTATCTGCCAGGCATCACGCGGAATAGGCGGCGACGGCGCGTGCCTGGCACGCCTCGCCCAGCAGCCTGAGAATCTGCTCGCTTGGGATCGGCTTCACGAGGACCGCAGTTGCGCCACTGGTCAGGAGACGGCGCACCTGTTCCTCGGTGGCGTGTGCCGTGAGGATGACCACCCGGGGGGGATCCGGCTCCGCCAGGATCAGGCGGCAGGCATCCTCCCCGCCGATCCCGGGCACGGCGAGGTCCAGGAAGACGATGGCCGGCCGGTAGCACCGGGTGAGGTGGACGGCGCTCATGCCGTCGCTCGCCGTCGTGACCGCGTAGCCCTGGTCAACCAGGAGGTCGCACAGCGTTCCGGTGAAGAGTGGCTCATCATCCGCGAGCAGGACATCCACCGTTCGAGAGGCGCCTGGCGCCCCGGGTTCGGGACTGGCCCTCCACGTCCCCATCTGCATCCTGATGCACCCCCTCCCAGAGAATGCGCTTGCTGGGGCATACCCATTCTCCTGGCAACCCAAACAGTGGAACCCCATCGCGTGTGGCGTAAGCCTGCGCGCGCAAGGACTGCCCCACGCCCGCTCCGGCTGCAAGCCGAGAAGGAGCGCGCGCTGATCCGGCGAACTCTCACACCGGTTGGTGGCGTTCTTCACAGACCGAGCCAGGGGTGACAATCCCCATGCAACCAATCGCCCGTGGAGGATGCACTCGCCCGTAAACTCTCGCGACCTGCCAGGGCCCCCCGCAGGAGCCAATCCGCCCGGAACTGACGGCAATACGATTCCCTGGCAGATCGCCTTGAACTTGGGGACACGCAAAATGAGAGAAGTGGCCTGTGTAAATGGCCAGTTCATGCCTCTCGCCGAGGCGTGCATATCCGTCAATGATCGCGGTTTTCTCTTTGGCGATAGCGTCTATGAGGTCGCTCGCACCTATGAGGGCCGCGTGTGGGCCCTGGATCGCCATCTGGAGCGGCTGCGCCGCAGCCTCGAGGGCATTCAGATTGAGGGCGTCGATCTGAATGCCGTGCGCGCGAACATGCTGGAAGCATACCAACGCTCCGGGTTTGACAACGCGGTGATCTACGTGCAGATCACCCGCGGCGCCGGCCCGCGCTCGCATGTGCCGGACGGCCCGATGAAACCAACCATCCTGATCACCGTCCGGCTCTGCAAAGGCGCCCGTGAGGAGCAGGTTCGCAACGGCGTGGAGGTGATCCTGGTCGATGAGACGCGCTGGGCGCGCAGAGACATCAAGACGACGAACCTGCTGCCCAACATTCTCGCGCTGCAACAGGCGCACGCGCGGGGCGCCCACGAAGCGGTCTTCGTCACGGATGACGGCTGGGTGCACGAGGCATCCCATAGCAATCTCTTCATCGTTTCTGGGGGCGTGGTGCGCACCCCACCGAAAGGCCCGGCGCTCCTGCCCGGAATCACGCGCGACCTCGTCCTGGAATGCGCCCGGCGGGCGGGAATCCCCGCCGAGGAGCTGCCGGTCAGCCGCGAGGCGCTGCTCAGCGCCGATGAGGTCTTCCTCACCGGCACCAGCTCCGAGGTCCTGGGGGTCGTTCGGATCGATGGCCAGCCGGTCGCGTCCGGGACCGTCGGCCCGATCACGCGCCGGCTCCACGCGCTCTATCAGGATCGCGTGGCAGCTGGTGACGACGCCTGACGCGATAGAGTTAGCCTGAATGCGGCGCTCGGGTCGAACCCCCCCGAGCGCCGCAAGAGCCGCCCACTCGCCGGCACTCCCTGCTCATCCCAGCCAGGGGATCCAGTCGCGCAGGGCGGCACACATCTCGTCGAACAGGCTCTTGATCTGGGCCGGCGTGCAGATGGCGGCCGTCACCGGATCGAGGAGCAAGGCATGGTAGGCCTTGCGACGGTCCTTCTCCAGGAACGCCTGCACTGTCAGGCTCTGCACTGCTACGTTCGCGGCGTTCAGAGCGGCGAGTTGCGTCGGAAGCGCGCCCATGCAGCATGGCTGGATCCCCATGCGGTCCACCAGGCACGGCACTTCCACGCAGCACTCCGGGGGCAGGTTGGAGATGCACCCGGAGTTGCGCACGTTGCCGTTGATCCGCCCGGGCGTGTCCGTCCACACCGAGTGGATAATGTGCGAAGCATACTCGTGCGAACCCTTCAGATTGATCGGCTCCTTGCCGGCAAGCTGCCGGCTCAGCGGTGAATCCTCCCAGAAGCGGCCCCGACGCGCCGGCTCCTTCTCTGGCTGCCTCTGCTTGATCCCAAACTGCTCCAGCGCCTGCGCGTTCTTGCGGAAGTAGGGCACGTATTCGGACATGTGGCGCGACGACTCGGTCACGAAGTAGTCGAAGTGGCGGAAGATCTCGAAGCGCACTATATCCTTGGCGTAGATCTCCGGGTCTTCCATCGCCTGGCGCAGGATCGGGTAGGCATCTTGTCCCTTCCAGGTAAGCTCCAGGAACCACGCCATGTGGTTGAGACCGGCGACTCGGGCGCCAATCTCGGCCAGTGGCTTCCCCATGTAGCCGGCCAGTTGCGCGGTGGTGCCCTGAACACTGTGGCAGAGGCCCACGTTGCGCACCGTGCTCGCCTCGTTCAGGATCCAGCAGAGCATCGCCATCGGGTTGGTGTAGTTGAGGAGGAGCGCGTTGGGGCAAAGCTCCTCCATATCGCGGGCAATCGCCACCATCTCCGGCGCGGTGCGCAGCGCGCGGAAGATGCCGCCCGGACCGAGGGTGTCGCCCACGTCCTGGCTGATCCCATACTTCGAGGGGATGTTGATCTCGTAGTAATAGGGCACGCCGTTGTAGGCCGGCCCGCCCACGGCGATTGCCACGACAACGAAGTCGGCGCCCTCTAGCACCTCGCGGCGGTCCGTTGTGCCGATCACGTTGACAGGCGCGCCGTGCAGCGCCACCACCTTCTCCACAAACGCCGTGGCGGGCGCCAGCTGCTCGGGATCGATATCGACGAGGGCGATGGTGCCCTCGCGCAACTCCGGGTAGGCCAGGATGTCGATACTCAGGCGCGTGCCAAAGCCGCTTCCGGCTCCGATGATCACCGTCTTGGGCATACTCTCTCCACCTCTCTCCCCCCAAGCGGCCAGGGGGCGGTGCTCCTGTTCGGCACGACTGGCGAGCCAACCTCCCGCGAAATGCAAAACCGGGCTGGCCTCGCCTCTCCTCCGTGCCCTGCCTTGACAGGCCCCCCTCCCCCCTCTATAATACCGCTGAGATGAGCTACACGATTCGCCTGCTGGCGCCCAAGGAAGAGGCCCCCTCCGTCGCAGCGATCGAACGCGCGCTCCGCGATGAGGGTTTTGATGTCACGATCACGCCCGTGCCCCCTGCTGGCGCATGGGAGCGGTTCGAACTCCAGATGCCGGATGAGGACCCGGTGAAGGTACGGCGCTACCTCCGCGAAGGGGATGAGAACCCCGTCGATGAGGAAGTAGACGGGTTCCTCGACGAATTGCTCGACCGTGACGAGACGCCCGGGCTGAAACAGGTGATGGACGCGCTGCGTCGTGCCCGGCAGATGATGGTTGTGGAGATCCCCGATTCCTTCCCCTGGAGCGAGGAGCGTACCGTCGTTGATGCCCTGGTCGAGCACCTCGCGGATGTCACCGGTGCAATCATCCAGGCGGATGGCGAGGGCTTCTACGACAGCGCTGGCGACCTGCTCGTGCCGATGGAGTAGGAACACGACAACCGGCTTATCAACTACCGAAAAAGCATGGGTGGATGCCGCTGCAAGGAAGCGCACTGCTCGCGCGCTCCTGGGGGAGCGAGAGCGCCTGACGCGCGACGCGCGCTCCTCGCCCGCGCGTGCGCATCGATGGGCGCAGTCACTTGCGGCTCATAGGAGAGTGGATCATGGCTGAGATGGAGCGGATTATCCTGGAGGGCGCCGATAGTCGCGCCGTGAATCAGACGGTGACGCGGCTCGCGGACGCCGATGTGCTCGGGCAGTTGCTGCGCCGCGAAGGACGCATGGCCGAGCTCGCCACGGAAGGCACGGATATCAAGCTCGACTGGGTAGATGGCGTCGAGAAGGCGCTGCAACACCCCGAGTGGCTGGCCGCCGCCGAGGATGAAGCCGCGGGCATCGTCGCGCAGGGAATCCGGCACATCATCTGGTCCGGGATGGGCGGCTCGGTGCAGACGATCTACGCGCTGAAGGGAATGGGCTACCTGGATGAGCCCCAGATGGCGATCTTCCCGCTCGATAGCACCGACCCGGCCTCGCTCAACCGCGTCGTCTTCGATATCGCCGCGCGCGAGCGCGTGACACTCGCCCCAGAGCGCGTGACCACCGAGGACGTGCAGCGCATCCTCTCCAAGACGATGATGATCGGCGTGGCGATGGGGATGACCTCCGAGGAGCCGATCACCCACCTCGAGTGGTTCGATGGCCTCCTGAACGAGTATCAGATTCCCGACCCCGGCTCGCACATCCAGGTGATGACGCTGCCGGACTCCTACCTTGACCGGTTCGCGCGCGCCCGCGGCTCGCGCATGGTTCCGATCCAGCTCGATGGCGAGAACCACACCGGCGGGCGCATGAGCGCTCCGGCCACGCGCGTCTTCATCCGTCCGGCCGCCCTCATGCTGATGAGCCGCGCCATGAAGCAAGGCGGGAAGCCCGATGGCGAGCACCTGCGCCGGCTCCTCTCGCGCGCGCAGGCGTTGTATGGTCTCTCGCATGACCTGAGCGATGACGAGCGGCGCGCGCTGACCCTAAGCGACCCCTGGGTTCGCCTGGGCGCCTTCGTCGCCGAGGCGGCACGCGCCGGCCGCAATAAGGTCTTCCTCATTCTCCCGCCCGAGTGGGCCTCGGTGGCGCCGTGGATCGAGCAGGTGGTTGAGGAGAGCCTGGGCAAGGAAGGCAAGGGCTTCCTCATCTTCTATGGCGAGGAGGTGCGCCCGCCCAAGCAGTACGGCGATGACATCCTGTTCGTCCAGGTTGCCCCGTCGAACCTGCCAGAACCGGAGGCGGACGCCGTGGCGAAACTGCGCTCGGCGAAGAAGCCGGTGCTCACGCTGCGGATTCCGGTTGAGGAGGTCGAGGGAGTGCCTGCGGGCCTGCCTGAGGTGGCGGCGCTCTTCATGGGGATGAAGCTGACCGTGGCGGTCTTCGGCTATGAGCACGGGATCGTCTTCGCCGGGCAGCCGGCGGTGGAGGCTTATAAGAAGTACGCGCGCGACCTGCGCGAAGCCCCCGGCGATGTGCCCTTCCCCACCGAGGTTCAGGAGACGGCGCGCTTCCGCTCCCTCTTCCTCTACTACGAGTCGCTGATCAAGAAGAACCTCGTCTCGTGGGGCGAGCTACAGACGACCGTGGGCCGGCTGGGCGGCGATATGAGCGACGCGGCGGATGTTTACGCGGCGATCCTTGTCCTGGCGCGCAGCGCGAAGCGCCTCGGCTATCTCGACTTCACCTTCAATGGCGACCTGCCCGATTCCGCGCGCGAAGTGTTCGCGCGCGCGCGGCACAACCTGGGCGCCGAGCGCCTGCGCGTGCCCGCGAAGATCCGCACCGGGCCCAGCGACTACCACTCTACCGAGCAGAGCGAGACGGATGGCCCGAATGAGCTGGTGAGCCTGCGCCTGGTTGGGATGCGCCATGTCGCCCCCGTGATCGGGAAGTACAGCGACAAGTTCCTGCTGGCGCAGGCGCGAGGCACCTGGCAGGCGATGGAGGACGCAGACCGCTGGATCCTGATGCTCACCTTCCCGGAGCTGAGCGCCGACGTGATCGCCGATCTGGATGCCTTCTTCGCGAATGTGGCCAAGCGCCTCCCCGCGTAACATGATGGATGAGCCGGGCCCGGGGGATCGCCCGATCTCCCCGGGCCCGGCCGGGTGTTACCCGACACGTTTCACTCGCCGCAGCGTTCGGCTTTCCCGGATGCAGCACTACGCCAGATCGCCTCGGTGAGGGCGATGACGCGCAGGCCACACTCCGCGGGTACCTGCACCTCTTCGCGCCCGAGGATGGCGTTGATGAAGTTGCGGTCGGGATCGCCGGCATCCGGGCGCTCTTCGGGCGGCACCTCACGCGCCTCCGGGGTATAGTGGAACACCCGCTGATTCGCCGTGCCCAGCACCTGCAGCGTCCCTTCCGTGCCCCACAGGTTCACCTCTTCATCGAAACCGCGCACCGACTGCCCGACGATCGAGAGGTTGCCGATGGCGCCGCCACGGAAGCGAATGCTGACGGCGGAGAGAATGTCCACCGGGGCACCCCGGTTCTCCTGATAGGCAAACACCTCCTCCGGCTCCAGGCCGGTGGCCCAGAGGAGGATATCGACTAGGTGGGAACCGGAGTCGTTCAGTTGGCCGCCCCCGGAGAGCTCAGGCCGGCGCCGCCACGCCTTGGCCGAGGGCGTGCCAGGCTGCCACCAGTTCTGGCACTGGTAGGCCTGCACATAGTGAATCGGCCCCAGCTTCCCGGCGAGGATCTGCTCCCGGCAGTAGCGCCAGGCGCCCGTGTAGTGGCGCTGGTAGGCGACGAGCACTACCTTGCCCGCCTCGTCGCGGGCGGCGATCACGTCGCGCGCCTCCTCAACGGAGCAGACCATCGGTTTCTCCACCTCCACGTGCAGGCCACACTGCAGCGAATCCACGATCTGCCGGTGGTGCAGCGTGTGTGGCGTGGAGA
>JAAZEM010000085.1 GCA_012512265.1 Armatimonadota bacterium
GTGGTACCTCCGATGATACACTATATGCAAGGCAATCTGCTGCAGTCGCGGGCAGAGGCCCTCGTGAACACGGTCAACGAGGTGGGGGTGATGGGCAAGGGGATCGCGCTTGCGTTCCGCGAAGCCTTTCCTGCGAGCGCTCGCCTTTATAGAGAGGCCTGCAGGCGCGGAGAGGTCCGGGTGGGAAGAGTACTCGTGACCAAGAATGTGGCGCTCTTCGGGCCGCGATGGATTATCCACTTCCCCACGAAGAAGCACTGGCGGCACCCATCCCAATTAGAGTGGATTCGTGAAGGACTGGTCGACCTGACGCGGGTGATCCGAGAGCTCGGCATCCGATCGATCGCACTGCCTCCTTTGGGCTGCGGCAACGGGCGACTCGAATGGGATGATGTCCGACGCGAGATTGAGACGGCGCTCTCTCCCCTGACCGATGTGGAAATCCTGGTCTACACCCCCACGGACGCGTATCACAGCGAGCCGAAGCGCGCTGGCAAGGAGGCGCTCACGCCCGCGCGGGCTCTCATCGCGGAGAGCGTGCGCCGCTACAGCGTGCTGGGATTTGAATGCACCAACCTGGAGGTGCAGAAACTCGCCTGGTTCTTGCACCGCGTCAGTACGCGATTGCGCCTGCGAGATCCCCTCGACCTGCGCTTCGAGGCAGGTATCTACGGCCCGTACTCCGACCGGCTGCGCCATCTTCTGAACGACCTGGATGGAAGCTACATTCACTGCCCGAAACGCTTGGGTGATGCCAAGCCGTTTGACCCGATCTGGTTCGATGAATCGCGCCGCGGCGCGGTGGAATCCTATCTGAAGGAGCCAGAAGCGCGCCCATACGCCAGCGTGCTGGATCACGCGACCGCGATCATCGACGGCTTCGAGTCACCACTCGGCCTGGAGTTGCTCAGCACCGCCGACTGGATCATGCTGCACTCCCCTTCAGCTTCCGATATTGGTGGCTTGCGAGCGGGAATCGAGCGCTGGCCGCATGGACCGGATGCCGCTCGGCGCAAATCTCGCCTTTTTGACGATCGGATGCTTCACCTGGCGTTGACACGCCTGCGTGATTCCATCCTCTACGCGGGCGCCCCGGACGAGGACGTGGCTTCCGCTTGAGAATTCCAGAGATTCAGACGCTGGGGTAAAAACGAAGGGTGGCAGCTATCCCGGGCTGCCACCCCAATCTTAATGTACTGCTGCTGTGGTGCAGTGGCTACCAGCGACCCCCACGGCCACCGCCGCCATAGCCGCCGCCATAGCCGCCGCCACGACCGCCGCGGCCACCGCCGCCACCGGCACCATAGCCGCCACGGCCGCCGCCGGCACCGCCAAAGCCGCCCATGCGTGGCGCCCGCTCGCGCGCTTCGCTCACGGTCAAAGTTCGGCCGTCCAACTCGGTGCCGTTCAACTGCTCAACGGCGGCATCGGCATCCGCGTCATTCTCCATCTCTACGAAACCGAAGCCACGGCTCCGTCCTGTCTCCCGATCGGTAATCACATCTGCGGATACCACAGGGCCAATCTGCTCAAAGTAGTCCCGAAGCTCCTCTGAGGTTGTGCCGTAGGACAGTCCGCCTACGTAAATCCGTTTCGCCATTGAAGGCTCCTCTCCCACCTCTACAGACATGTGCGTGCACAGAAGCCCAGCTCGGGATCGGAACTATGGCCCCTACGCGAACGACACCGGTCTTATAGGCCGCCTGAAGGTGGATGACGGCCACGTTCTAGAGCATTATACTTGCTTCCGCGTTGGAATGCAAGCGTGTTTTCAGGCCCCGTCTCCCAACTCGGCGCTTGGTTGCCACATCACCGCCGGGATCCGCGCGAATCACCGCTCGTGACCTCGTGACTCCTGGCAGGGGACCCCGATCCTCACAGCGAAATCTATGCTGGCACATATACTGTACCAGGAGAATCCACGTATGAAACCTGCCGATATTCAGCCGACGGATGTAAGCCTGCATCTCCTTCCCGTCGAGATGCGCGTGCCTCTCAAGTTCGGCGCCGAAACCCTCACCCAGGTGACGTGCGCGCGGGTGCGCTTGCGTGTGCAGGACCGCGCAGGCAAGAGTGCCGAGGGCTGGGGCGAGACTCCGCTCAGTGTGGCCTGGGTGTGGCCCAGCGCGCTCTCGTTCGAGGCTCGTGAAGCCGCGCTCAAGGAGTTCTGCCTTCTTCTTGCGCGTGCCTGGGCCGATTGCCGCGAGTGGGGCCATCCGATGGAGGTAGGTCATCTCTTCCTGGAGAGCGTGCTGCCCACTCTTCTCGAAGAGTTCAACCGCGAGCGCGGCGACGCCGAGCCGATGCCCTGGCTCGCGGCGCTTGTCTGCTGCTCCGCCTTCGATATCGCCCTCCACGATGCCTACGGCGTCTTGCACGGGCTACCGATCTACCACACCTATAATGCCGATTTCATGAATACCGATCTGGCGCACTATCTGACCCCAGCCGATGGTGCCGCCGTCTCCTTTGCTTCGAAGTATCCGGCGGATTACCTGGTGATGCCCCGGCCGGACCGACTCCCCGCCTGGCACCTGGTCGGTGGCAAGGATTGGATCGACGCTTCCGAGTGCGACGGCACCCAGCCGGATGATGGCTATCCCTTCCTACTCCGCGACTGGATCCGCCGTGATGGCCTCAAGTGCCTGAAGGTGAAGCTCCGCGGCAACGACGCCGCCTGGGACTACGACCGCCTGGTGCGCGTTGGTCAGATCGCCATTGAGGAAGGTGTGGACTGGCTCACCACCGACTTCAACTGCATGGTGACCGACCCCGCCTATGTCAACGAAATTCTGGACCGGCTCGTGCTCGAGCACCCGCGCATCTACGGGATGATCCTCTACGTCGAGCAGCCCTTCCCCTACGACCTGGAGGCGCACCAGATCGACGTTCACAGCGTTTCGGCGCGTAAGCCGCTCTTCATGGATGAGAGCGCGCACGACTGGCACCTGGTGAAGCTGGGCCGCTCTCTCGGCTGGACCGGCGTGGCCCTGAAGACGTGCAAGACGCAAACCGGCGCGCTGCTCTCCCTCTGCTGGGCCAAGGCGCACGGCATGACGCTGATGGTACAGGACCTGACCAACCCAATGCTCGCGCAGATCCCGCACTGCCTCCTGGCCGCGCATGCCGGCACCATCATGGGCGTCGAAACGAACGCCATGCAGTTCTACCCCGATGCCTCGCTTCCGGAAGCAGCCGTTCATCCGGGCCTCTACTTCCGGCGCGATGGCATGGTGGACCTTTCGACCGTCACCGGCCCTGGCTTCGGCTATCGCGTTGCCGAGATAAAACGCGAGCTGCCGTCCCCGGTGGCGTGAAGAGTAACCGGTGAAAAAAGCGGTCATCTTTGGCGGGCAGAGGGCCGGCGTGATCGAGGTGCCCGACCCAAAGCCGAAGGAGGACTGGGCGCTTGTCAAGGTGCATGTCGCCCCGATGTGTGCCGAGTACAAGACGTTCCAGAGCGGCAGGAAGGCCGATAGCCTCGGGCACGAAGCGGCCGGCGAGGTGGTTGCCGTGGCCCAGCCGTGCAAGGTGGCCGTGGGCGACCGGGTCGTGGTGATGCCGCTCTACTCCTGCGGGACGTGCGCCCTCTGCCGCGGCGGCGATTACATTTACTGCCAGAACGGCATCGACCCTGCGGCATTTACCGGCTCCCCGGAGGGCGCCGCCACCATGGCGCAGTACGTGCTCAAGCCCTCCTGGTTGCTGCCGAAGATACCCGAAGGGATCAGCTACGAGCATGCCTCCCTGGCGTGCTGCGGACTCGGCCCCACCTTTGGCGCGTGCGACCGGATGGGCGTGAGCGCGTTCGATACGGTGCTCATCACCGGCATGGGCCCGGTGGGCCTGGGCGGCATCATTAACGCACGTTACCGGGGCGCCCGGGTCATCGCCGTAGAATCGCACCCCTGGCGCGCAGAGCGTGCCAGGCTTCTTGGTGCTGCCGCCGTGGTGGATCCCACGCGCCAGGATGCCCTGCGCGAAATCCTCGACCTCACCAACGGCGAGGGCGTGGACAAGGCGATCGACTGCTCTGGCAACGTGGCCGCCCACCGTCTCTGCATCGATGCCACTCGCCGGAGGGGGCAGGTTGCCTTCGTCGGCGAGTGCATGGATGAGACGCCGGTGCGCGTCAGCCCCGATCTGATCCGCAAGGGCCTGACACTGCACGGCGTCTGGCACTACAACCTGTCGCGCCTGCCGGCGCTCTTCCAGATGATCCGCCGCTCTCCTGATGCCCTCGACCTCCTCATCAGCCACCGCTTCCCCATCGACCGTGTTGAGGAAGCGTGGCGGCTGCAGGCAACCGGCGAGTGCGCGAAAGTCCTTCTGAAGCCCTGGGAGTAGAGGATGCCCGAGCACCTGGTGGGAGTTATCTCAGATACGCATGGTCTGATGCGCCCGGAGGCCTTGAGGGCGCTGGGGGGTGTCGAGCGCATTCTGCATGCGGGGGACGTCGGGAACCGCGAGGTGTTGGATGCGCTGCAGCAGATCGCTCCGGTGACCGCCGTTCGGGGCAACACCGACCGCGACGCCTGGGCTTCCCGGCTTCCGAAAACCGCCGTCGTCGAAATGGGGCCGGCCACGCTCTACCTGCTACATGACCTCGGCGAGCTCGATCTCGATCCGGCAGCCGCCGGCTTCGCCGCCGTGATCTACGGCCACTCTCACCAGCCCCACACCGAGAGCCGGGGCGGTGTTCTCTACCTCAACCCTGGGAGTGCCGGCCCGCGCCGCTTCCGCCTCCCTGTCACCCTCGCGCGCCTCCGCGTTCGCGAGACGGGACTCGAGGCAGAGATTGTTCCTTTGTTGCCACCCGCGTGACCCACGCGTCGGCCAGGCCAGGCCGGTCCGGATCACGCGGGTGCATTTCTCAGGAGTTGTCGTGCAACCAGAGCCGGGCGACGTTCGGACCGCCGATCGCTTCGTCCTTCTTCATCCACTTGGCATGCCCGTCGAAGAAAACAAGGGCTTTCCTTCCCCCTCGCGCGCTGTGTTGGGAGCGTTTCGCGGGCGAGTCTCTCAGCCTTGGGTGAGAGGGGGGAGGGGCACTCGCCGCGCTCGCTTGCGCGACCGCCGGGTGCCCCTCCATTCTGTCACGGTTGCGGACGGGCGACGTCGTAGCCGAGGTAGTTGGTCAGCGCTTCACAGACGGGATCGGCCACCTGGCCGGGCGTTACGCTGACGTGGTGGCGATGCCCGCATCGCCCGACGTGGAGCAGCACGTCTTGCAACGCCGGCACGCGGGCGACGCCGGCGCACCCGAAGAACTCCGGTGGGATCGGGTCGTTCGTGAACTCGCCCTCGCCCACATAGAACTTCAGGCGGCCGGAATCGGTGGTCATGCTCGCGAAGGTGAAGGACGTAGGCGCGATCCGGCCGACATTGCACCCGATGCTGCAGCTACGGCCGACTGCGTTGGCAAGGATGGCGTGCTCCTCCACCTTGCCCTTGGCGGTCATCATCGATTGCGGCACGGGCCCGCAGTGGAAGAGGATGCACTTGTCGTCGTCATCCCCATAGTTGTTGTTCCAGTCGAGGCAGGCGGTCACCTCGCCGGATGCCATGCCGAGGGCATGCATCGCGATGGCGTTGCCGACATCGACCTCGCATGCCGCGGTGATCCCGCGGTTGTTCATCTCGCTGAGGACCACGCACGGTGAGATGCCAAGCTGACGCTGCATCTCCTCCCAGCAGCGCAGGGCGATGGTATCAAGGCGTGCCTCTTCGATGAGGGTATCGAGGGCGACGCCGAGGCGGACGAGGGTGTCCCTCTTGTCGCCGGGTACGCTGGAGAAGTCGGCATAGCCCAGGTAGCGGTCCTCCTTGGCGCGGTAGGCGTCGCTATTCGGGTCCACTGCGCGCATCCGCGCGAAGAGATCGGAGAGGTCGAACGTCTCCATCGTGATCCGGTGGCGTTGGAGCGCGACCTCGTCGATGCGCACGGTCTTGAACGCGGTGGTGCGCGCGCCGATGGCACCCACTATCAGATTGCGCATCCCCTTGACCACGCGGCAGACGCGGTCGAAGTACTCCACGTTCTGGGCGAAGCGCGGCGAGGCGGGCGAGACGGTGTGCGGCTTCAACGCTGTGAAGGGGATGCCGTTCTGACAGAAGACATCCATGATGGAGAGCTTGCCGCAGAAGGCGTCGCGCCGTGTTGCGGGCGCCATCTTGTCCATCTCGTCCGGATAGGCCTGGATCAGGATCGGCACGCCGGCTTCGCGCAACGCCGCGACGGCACCGTTCTCGTCGCCGAAATTGGGGAGGGAGAGGATGACGCCGTCGAACTTACCCTCGTTCTCTTTGAGGAACCGGGCGTAGATCTCTCCCTCCGCCGGTGTCTCCACCGCGCCATAGCGCGTAGCCGAAGCATCCAGCACGAGCGTTTCGTGCCCCATAGTACTCAGCACGCGAGTCAGCTCCTCACGCGCCGACGCCATCAGAGAGCCGGGGAAGAACCCCCGGTTGCCGAAGAAGAGAGCAAAGCGCGATTTCTTCGTTGGAGTCTCCATCTCGCGGTCTCCCTTCGCATGGTCTACTCCATCAGACGCGCCAGAGCGATGCGCGCCTTCTCATAGGCGGCTGGATCCTTCTCCCATTCGAACCACGAGCCGGCGAGGGGGCGGACCACCTCCTCGGCTTGCGCCCGTTTTCCCGCGGCTTCGAGCTGGGCGAGGTACTCGTAGTCTTCAATCGAGTCGCGCAGCGCTTTGACGCGGAGGCTTTCCACGATGCCATCGTAGCCCACGGCGCGCCCGGGGTAGAGCAGGCTGCCCTCACCGTTATAGAGCGGGCCCTTGCCTTCCGGGTGCCGGTTGCGCCGGTCGAGCGTTTTCGGATCGGTCCACGGGTCATCCACCTGCTGCCAGTAGGCCATTCCGCCCCAATAGAGGAGGCCGCGGATGCCATACCGCCAGGCAATCCAGGTGGGCACGCGGTAGTTGAGGAGCGGGGTGTCGAGCAGCCACCAGGGAGTCGGCTCGCGCTGGCAGAGCGCCGTATAGCACCAGACCGTCTCGCCCAGCGCCTGGCGCGTCCTCGCGCTCTCCTCCTTGAAGAGCGGCCACAGAGGGCACCAGATGTCCACGGCCCCGTAGAGGTCACCCCATTGCTCGTTCTGAGTCCATGTTTGCTCCACGACGAGCACCTTCACCACGGAGCGCGCGGCGCGAATGGCGCGGCCCCACTTCTGCACGAAGCGATAGGCCTCCTCATCGTTTGGCTCGTCGCGCAGGTAGGTGTAGAAGGTAACGTGGGGGCGGTTCAGCTCTCGGGCTGCCTCGTCCCAGGCCTTCAGCCAGGCGTGCAGCTTCTCGCGCTCCGCCTCGGGGTCCTTCACCACCGAAGTGGGCCGGGGCACGCTGAAGGCGTTCACATGGTAGCGGTCAACGAACTCGCGGAACCGGTCCACCTGCTCCTTGGGGATGCGGAAGGAGCCATCCGGTTGTGCCTGGACGGCGAGGGTGCCCGGAGGGGGCGTGGCGTTGATCCGGTGGCGCGAGAGCAACTCCGCGCATTGCTCCTCAACCGCTGCCCAATCGGTGGGCTCGGCCTCCTTTCCATCCTTCGCGCGCTGCTGGTAGTGGGTGCGCAGGCGCGATGCCGGGCTGCCCAGGGCCGTCTGCAACGTCGGGACGTTGGGCAGCGTGAGCTTCCAGACGGTGAGCGTGACTGGAATGGTGACGGCCGGCCGGCCCGGGGCGGTCAGCCGGTAGTCGCCGCGATACACGCCCGGCACGGCGTTCGCTGGGACATAGAGGTCCACCAGGAAGCCGTGAGTCTCGTTCGCTGGCAGGTCGAAGGGGATCGCCTTGAAACGGGCTTCACCCAGGGGTTGGCGCGTCACCGGGTGGTCGAAGGGGATGAGCGGGTCGGGATACCATCCGGGGCGGAACGCCTCGTTCCGGTAGCTCCCGATGGTGATCTCGAGCTGGTGCTGGCGGTAGAGGCGTGCATCGCGTGCCGGAAGCACGGCTCCCTGGGGCCCCTTCAGATCGCCGGGCTCCAGGCGGATGCCAGTGACTGGCTGATCTGAGCGCATCAGCACCTGGAAACACTCCCACTCGTTGCGCGCCGCGCCAAGCTGCACGGCGATCCCGGTGCCTGCCGGATCCTCGCGCAGCACGCGCTCTGTTCTGGCAAGCGTCCACACCTGCCAATCGGCGCATGCCGGTCCGGTGGCTAGTAAAAGGAAAACCGGGAGTAACCTGAGGAATCGCATCGCTACCCTCCTTTTGTGTTGCATTCTGCATTAGCCCTCCGCGCGCCAACTCCTCCTTGCGCGAGCCGCATCCCGGTGCTGCATCTACCGCTCGGATGGTGCGGGCAACGCGATGTGCGAGCGAACGTGTGGTAGGGGCGTCAGACCCGCGCCCGCGTGCTGGGCTGCCGGCACCTGCTCACCCGTGGTATTGCGGGCCGGCTACCGCTTGATCATTTGACCATCTCTGCGTACAATAGGGCTATTGGAGAGGAAGAGCGGGTCGTGGGTGTGGGGAAAAGGCTGCGCGTTCGCTCGCTGGCCAGTGGGAGTAACGGCAACTGTGTCGTCGTCCAGTCGGGCGAGGACGCTTTGCTGATCGATGCGGGGATCAGCAGGCGCGCCGTTCTGGCGGGCCTGGCGGCAACCGGAATTCCGGAGCACGCCGTCCGCGCCATCCTCCTGACACACGAGCACTCGGATCACACCCGAGGGCTGTTGCCCGTGGCGCGCCGCCTGGGCGCGCCGGTGATTGCCAACCGCGCGACCCTGGCTGCCGCCGGAGCGTGTGACCTGGAGCATTGCGTGCTGGAGACCGGCGCGACGCTCGAGCTTGGCGCTCTCCGCCTGTGCTCTTTTGGCGTTTCGCACGACTCGGTGGAGCCCGTAGGCTATGTGGTGGAAGGCGGGGCACACCGGGTGGTCTGCTGCACCGACACGGGGGTGCCAGGTGATCTGAGCGAGCGCCTGAAGGAGGCCGACCTCGCCATCCTGGAGGCGAACCACGATATCGACCGCTTGCTGGCCGGGCCATATCCCGAGCGGCTGAAGCGGCGCATCCTGGGGGATGCAGGCCACCTCTCGAATGCGGCTGCGGCGGAGCTTGCCAGTGCGCTGCTGTTGCACCGGCCGGGCGCGCAGGTCTGGCTGGCGCACCTGAGCGCGATCAACAACACCCCGTCGCTGGCGCTGGCAACGGTACGCCGGCAGGTGGCTATGGCAGGTGGTGACCCCGAGCGCGTCACTGTAGCCCCGCGCGGCCGGCCCGGCCCCATCTGGGATGCCGCCGAGACCTGGCGGCAGCTGTCGCTCTTTTAGATGGGTGGCGCGCGGACAGGAAACGGGCAGTGCGGACCCGAAGAGGTATCCCGAGGAGGTTGGGTTGCGCGAGATCACAACGGATGCGATTGCCGGCGCCGTGGCCCGGCTTTGTATCGAGGCGTGCGTCGATCTGCCCGCCGACGTGGAAGCAGCGATTCGGGCGGGCCTGGAGCGCGAGGAGTCGCCCCTGGGCCGCGAGGTCCTTTGGTTGGCCCTGGAGAACGCCCGGCTGGCCCGCGAGCGCAGGCTGCCGATCTGCCAGGATACCGGTTTTGTCTCCGTCCTCGTGGAGCTGGGCCAGGAGGCGTGCGTCGTCGGGGGCGATCTGAACGAGGCGATTCACGAGGGCGTGCGCCGTGGCTATGCCGAGGGCCGGCTCCGGTGTTCGGTGCTCGACCACCCGCTGCGCAGGAAGAACACGGGCGACAACACCCCCGCGGCGATCCACGTGGATATCGTGCCGGGCGACCGACTGCGAATCCGGGTAATGCCGAAGGGCGGCGGCTGCGAGAATATGAGCGCGCTGCGCATCCTGAAGCCGTCCGAGGGCGAGGAAGCCGTGAAGCAGTTCGTGGTCGAAACGGTCTTCAACGCCGGGCCAAACGCCTGCCCGCCTCTTGTCGTGGGGGTTGGAATTGGGGGCACGTTCGACCTGTGCCCGCACCTGGCCAAGCGGGCGCTCTTCCGGCCTCTGGGCGAGCATAGCCAGGATCCCGATGATGCCCGGCTGGAGCGCGAGCTCCTGGAGCGAGTGAACGCCACGGGCCTGGGGCCTTCTGGCTTTGGGGGGCGGATCACCGCGCTCGCCGTGAACGTGGAGAGCTATCCGTGCCACATCACGGCGCTGCCGGTGGCGGTGAACGTGCAGTGCCACGCGGCCAGGCATAAGGAAGCGGTGCTGTAGGGAGAGCGATGTCGGAAGCGATCAAACTGACAACCCCGCTCCGAGAGGAGCAGCTCCTCGCGCTGAGGGCGGGCGACCGCGTTCTGATCACGGGTGAGGTGATCACCGCCCGCGACGCGGCGCACAAGCGCTTGGTGGAGTGCATCGAGCGCGGCGAGCCGCTGCCGGTGGAGCTGGAGGGGCAGATCATCTACTACGTGGGCCCGACGCCCGCGCCCCCAGGACGGCCCATCGGCTCGGCGGGGCCGACGACGGCGACGCGCATGGATGCCTATGTGCCGGCGCTGCTGGCGCGCGGCCTGCGGGGGATGATTGGCAAGGGCAGGCGCACGCCGGCGGTGGTGGAGGCGCTGCGCGAGCACCACGCGGTCTATTTTGGCGCCATTGGCGGGTTGGGCGCCCTCCTCTCCGAGCGGATCCGTGCCGCCGAGGTGGTTGCTTACGAGGATTTGGGCACCGAGGCGATCCGGCGCTTGGTGGTCGAGGAGTTCCCCGCAATTGTGATCAACGATTGTTATGGTGGCGATTTCTATCGGGAGGGTGTGGAGCAGTGGCGGTTGCCGGGCGGTGGGGGACTGAGATGACGCATCAGTTCGATGCGGTGGTCGTAGGTGCTGGCGGCGCCGGATTGTGGGCGGCGCTGGAGCTTTCGGGGACAGCCAACACGGCGGTGCTGAGCAAGCTCTATCCGACGCGCTCGCATACGGGCGCGGCACAGGGCGGGATTGGCGCGGCCCTTGGCAACATGGAGGAGGATCACTGGGAGTGGCACGCCTTCGATACGGTCAAAGGCGGCGACTATCTCTGTGATCAAGATGCCGTGGAGGTGATGTGCCGCGAGGCGATTGATACCGTCTACGAGCTGGAGCACCGCGGCCTCCCCTTCAGCCGGACCGAGGATGGCCGCATTGCCCAGCGTCCCTTTGGCGGACATTCGCGCGAGTTCGGCAAGGGCCCGGTCCGCCGCTCTTGCTACGCGGCCGACCGCACCGGGCACATGATCTTGCAGACGCTCTACCAGCAGTGCATCAAGAATCAGGTGCGCTTCTTCGATGAGTTCCACGTGGTCGACCTGCTCATCGAAGAGAATGTGTGCCGGGGCGTCATCGCCTACTGCCTGGCCGATGGCACGCTGCACACCTTCCGTGCCAAGGCGGTGATCCTGGCCACGGGCGGGTGCGGGCGCATGTTCCGGATCACGAGCAACGCCTATGCCCTCACCGGCGATGGGATGGCGCTCGCCTACCGCCGCGGGGTGCCGCTGGAGGATATGGAGTTCTTCCAGTTTCACCCCACCGGCATCTACAAGATGGGCATCCTGATCACCGAGGGCGCGCGCGGCGAGGGCGGCGTTCTGCGCAACGCGCGCGGCGAGCGCTTCATGGAGCGGTATGCGCCCACGATGAAGGACCTGGCCCCGCGCGACATGATCTCCCGCTTCATCTATCGCGAGATCCGCGAGGGGCGGGGCATTGATGGCCAGGATTACGTCCACCTCGATCTCACGCACCTTCCCGCGGAGACGATTGAAACGCGCTTACCGGATATCACCGACTTTGTGCGCACCTACCTCGGTGTCGATCCCGTATGGCAGCCGATCCCGGTGCAGCCCACCGCGCACTATGTGATGGGCGGCATCCCCACGGATCTCGACGCGCGCGTCGTCATCGACGAGAAGAACACGCCCCTGCCGGGGCTGTACGCTGCCGGCGAGTGCGCTTGTGTCTCGGTGCATGGCGCGAACCGCCTGGGCACCAACTCGCTGGTGGACATTCTTGTCTTTGGCCGGCGTGCCGGCAAGCACGCTGCCAGCTACGTGCGCGAGGTGGAGCTGCCACCGCTGCCACGCGATCCCCAGGCAAGGGCGCGCGCCGAGATCGAGCGCCTCCTGGCGAATACTGGGGACGAGCGACCGATCGCGATCCGCGACGAGCTGCGCCGTGTGATGATGGAAGACGCTGGCGTGGTGCGCACGGGCGAGAGCCTACAGCGCGTGATCGAGAAGCTCGGGGAGCTGAAGGAGCGCTATGCCCGCGTGGGCGTGCGTGACCAGAGCAAGCAGTTCAATACGGCGCTCCTGGAGACCGTGGAGCTGGGCTATCTGTTGGAATTGGCGGAGGTCCTGGCGAAGAGCGCGTTCGCCCGAGAGGAGAGCCGGGGGGCGCACTACCGCGAGGATTTCCCGAACCGGAATGACACCGAGTGGCTGAGGCACACACTGGCCTATCGCACCGAGAAGGGGATCGAGTTGCGCTATAAACCTGTCACGGTGACCACCTTCCCGCCTCAGGAGAGGAAGTACTGAGGATGCGCTACACGATACGAATCCGGCGCTTCAACCCCGAGGTGGACCAGCGTCCACGCTGGCAGGAATTCACAGTGGAGATGGAGCCGACCGATCGCCTGCTGGATGCGCTTCAGGAGATCAAGGAGCATCAGGATGAGACGCTGGCCTTCCGGCGCTCCTGCGCGCATGGCATCTGCGGCTCGGATGCGATGATCATCAACGGCATCAACCGGTTGGCCTGCAAGATGCTCCTCAAGGATTTGGGGCCGCGCATCACCGTCGAGCCGCTGCGTGGCTTCAAGGTGCTCCGCGACCTCATCGTTGATATGGACTCCTTCTTCGAGCAGTATCGGAGCATCAAGCCCTATCTGATCAAGGGGGGAGAGCCACCTGCCACGGAGTATCGGCAGACGCCTGCGGAGCGCGCCGTCTACGACGATACCACCAAGTGCATTCTCTGCGCGGCCTGCACCACGTCTTGCCCCATCTTTTGGGCCAATCAGACGTTCGTGGGGCCCGCAGCGTTGGTGAATGCACACCGCTTCATCTTCGACAGCCGCGACGAGGGCGCCGAGGAACGCCTCGAGATCGTCAACAAACGCATGGGCGTTTGGCGGTGTCGGACCATCTTCAACTGCACAGACGCCTGCCCGCGCGGCATTGGCGTCACCAAGGCGATTGAGGATCTGAAGCGGGCGCTGTTGTATAAGAAGCTGTGACAGACACGGCATGTAGAGCGTAGGCGGGCAGGGCGGCTGGCTCTCGCGACGCGCGTGGGAGGCGACCGCCCGAAGCTGTTTTCGCTCTACGCTTGACGCATTACGAGAGGAGCTTCCGCTTGGCTCGGAGCAGCGTTGTCGTGCCGACCCCGACCCTGGAGCGCCTGTCGACCTACCTGCGCTACCTCCTGGAGTTGGAGCGCGCCGGCGTGGAGACGATCCGCTCTGCTGAGATCGAGGAACCGACGGGCATCAGCGCGGCGCAGTTTCGCAAAGACCTCTCCTACTTTGGTGAATTCGGCAAGCCGGGCAGTGGCTATTACGTCTCGGAGCTGCGCGCGCGGATTGCCACCATCCTGAAGCTGGATCGCGACCAGCTCGTGCTCCTCGTGGGCGCGGGGAATCTGGGCGCTGCCCTGGCCGCCTTTCCCGGTTGGGCGCAATACCACCTCCACATCGCGGCGGTCTTCGATAACAACATCGCGAAGATCGGGAGGCGGCTGTGGGATTGGGAGATCCTCGATATCGAGCGGCTTGCCGAGGTCAACGAGAAGCTGGGCGCGGAGATTGGCATCATCGCCGTGCCGGCCGAAGCGGCGCAGAGCGTGGCGGACCGCCTGGTGGCCGCTGGCGTGCGCGGCCTCCTCAACTTCGCCCCCGCCGGCATCCGGCCCGCGCCCGGAGTGGCGGTCCGCAACGTCTCCCTGGTGCAGGAGATGGCCGTGCTGACCTACCACCTGGGTGAGCGCTCCTGCAACCGGCTTCCGGACGAGGAACCCGCGGAGGACGAGACAGAGGCCGAGTGAGAGGCGAGTGATGCCTTATGCCTGACGCCGCGCGATGGATGCTGTTCGCGGCGCCGTCGTTACTCCTGATCAACTGGATGGCCGTCCTCCTCGGGGTCGCTGCGCTGGCATGGCACCGGCGCGAGGGGCGCTGGCCTCGATGGGGCGCGCTCGCTCCCCTGGCTGCGCGAATCGCCGCCAACCCGCGCACCCGCAGGCGCACCCTCTGGATGGCGATCCAGCTCCTCCTCCTCGACCTCCTGGCCCCGTTGGCCCTCATCGCGCTCAAGTAGCAGGCCGGGGGGATCGAGATCCCCCCGTGGCCACTGAACCCTACTTGTTCCCCACCGCAAGGCCGTTATCGACCAGGTAGCGGTAGCTGCGCTCCACGGCCTCCATCATATCCGTCGCGCACGAGTCGAGCTCTACGATCACCCACTCGAGGACGTTCGGATCGGTTGCGGCGAGGATCTTCGGAAAGTCGAGCTTCCCGGAGCCGACCGCCGTCATCGGCTGCTTCGGCTCGATCATGCCGTCCTTGGCGTGGAGGAGCAAGACGCGCTGCTTGCGGTCCGCCACGGCTTTGACCGCGTCGCCGCAGCCCACCTGGGCCCAGTAGACATCCAGCTCGGCGAAGACCGAGGGCGACGCCTCCAGAAGAATATCCTCCGGGAAGCGGCCCTCCACGGTCTCGAACTCCCACCAGTGGTTATGCAGGCCCAGGGCGATGCCTGTGCCCTCGAGGAGGGAAACGGCAGTCGCAACCTTCTCTGCCGCCTGCTTGCACAGCTCCACCGTCTTGAGCTGGTCGGGCCCGAAACCGGCGACGAGCCGCGTGATCCCAAGGGTGCGGCACTGGTCGACGAGCTCCGCGCAGTTCTCCGCCGTGGGCAGCGGCAGGTGGGCGCTGCTCACCTGCAGCCCGAGGTCATCAATGACCTTCCGCACCTCGGCCGGTGCCATCCCATGCAGGCCGGCGAACTCGACACCCTTGTAGCCCATGTCGGCAATTCTCTTCAGGACCGCGGGGAAGTCCTTCGCCGCGGCTTCGCGGACGGAATAGAGCTGAATAGCGATCGGCTTCATGCTCGTGGCTCCTTCGCAATGGATCAGATGAGGAGACGAGGCTTCGTCCCTCGGGCGGTAGTGTTCGGTGCCCGGTAGGGCAGCTCCTGCGCCCGCAACTCCCAAAGCCCGGCTCGCACCGGCGTCGATACCACGGATGAGGGGGACGGACACGGATGGGCGCCTGCTTTCCTAACCCCCGACTCCTTCCCTGCCCTCCAACCCCGGGCCAGCCCCAGGTCAGGGGAGCTACCGCGTGGCGCTACCGGGGTAAGCCTATCGCACGGCGCTAAAGCACCGCGCTGCTTGTGAGCGAAGCCCTGCCGGGCTGGGCCGGGCTCCATTCGCAGTGCAAGCACAACAGCGGGGGTTTGTGAGGAGGATGCGCCGCGCGGTGCTTCCAGCTCCGCGCGCGCAACCCACGGGCACCCACCCTGCCCTGAGCAACCGCCTTTTCGGGAACCACCCTCTTGACAACCAGGGTACGGTTGTGATACTAAGAGGGCCAAGGTATCAGGCGAGCGCCCCATGCCAGAGGATGGGAGCGGGATGGCGAGCGTCAGCGAGCCAGCGCCGAAGACCGGCCAGTCGCGGCCGGTCTCGCGGGGGCAGAGCCTCTCGAGAGGCACCATGCCCGGTACCTGATGGGAAGGAGGTTTCGGCTGTGCTGTACAGGCAGAGAGGTTCCATCAAGGGGTTTACGCTTATCGAGCTGCTGGTGGTCATCGCGATTATCGCCATCCTGGCGGCGATTCTCTTCCCAGTCTTTGCGCGCGCGAGGGAGAACGCGCGCAAGTCCTCCTGTCAGAGCAACCTGAAGCAGATCGCGATGGCGGCGCTGCAGTATGTGCAGGACTACGACGAAACCCTACCCACGCACTCCCACCGAATGGTCGGTGGACAGACGCTGGAGGATATGCTCGCGGGGCGGCCCCAAGGGCCGTGGTGCGTTTACCTTCAGCCCTATGTGAAGAGCTGGGATGTGTTCGCCTGTGGCAGTGACAAGGAACGGAGCTGGAACGTGGAGACATCTGCTCCCGCCACCGTTGCTGTCAAGGATCCGCCGAACAGCTACGGGTGGAACTACAACTTCGTCCAGGGCGGGCCGTACCGAATGGCCACCATCCAGGAGCCAGCATCAATCGTCATGCTCTGTGAACAGAGCGGTCGGCTGCCCTACGGGCGGTGGTGGAACAGCGCGGAGCGCATGGGCTCCGGCACGCACTACATCTGGCGTTACGACCGGCACATGGACGGCGCCAACTACGCCTTCTGGGACGGTCACGTCAAGTGGATGCACGGGAATCTGGTGCCCAAGTCAACGACGGCCGCGGTTTGGCCGACACAGAACTTCCGCTTCCAGTCGGTTTGGCCCTGAGCTATGGGCAGGCCTCACCTTCGTAGCGGGGTGCGCCCCGGGCGCGTCCCGCCGTTCTACCCGCGCCGGCGCGCGCCGCGGCAGCGTGGATCACGCGCCCGGGCCGCCTTTCGTTTCACAGGCGCAAGGAGGGGGACCATGCAGTGGATGCCGAGGATCGAAGCACGAATCGTCGGGCTGCTACTTGCTGGCATGCTGGTGTGCGCCGGAACGCCGGCCGCGAAGGGCGCATCGGGAGAAGCATCCGCCATACCGGCGGTGGATGAAGCCCGCCTCAATACCGTTCGGATCTTTGCCGACCGGGTGCTGCAGTATGGCCGTGATCGCTACCGGGAGAAACCGACTCCCCTGTTCGTGGATGGCCTCAACGTGGATACGTTGGAGCCGGTGCGCTGGGTCTACAAGGGCGAGCGATGGATTCCATCCAACCTGGCCAGCCAGCAGAACCTGTTTCGCACCCTGGTGGGCCTGAGCAACCTCACCGGCGACCCGCGCTACCGGAAGGCGGCGGAAGAAGCCATCGCGTATCACTTCGAACACCTGCGCAGCCCGTGCGGCTTGCTCCCCTGGGGTGGCCACCGCTGGGTGGATCTCGCCACCGGCAACTTCGTGGGCGAAGGAGGCCGCCCGCACGAATTCAAGCTCAACTTGCCCTTCTACGAGCTGATGTGGGAGGTGAACCCCTCCGCCACGGAGCAGTTCATCAAAGCATTCTGGAACGCCCATATCCTCGACTGGGGCAAGCTCGATATGAACCGCCACGGCGCCTATGGCAAGCCGATGGGCGCCCTGTGGGACAACACCTTCGAGGACCCAGAACCGTTCTTCGAAGGCGACGGCCTCACTTTCCTCAATGCCGGCACCGACTTGATCTATGCCGGTGTCCTCCTTTACAAGTTCACGGGCGACCAGGGCGCGCTCACCTGGGCGAAGCGCCTGGCCTACCAGTACGTGAAGGCACGCCATCCCAAGACCGGCCTGGGCGTGGTCCAGTACAGCAAGCCGGTCCGGCGGCAGCAACCCCCGGCGACGGGCCCCCTACCCGAAGGGAGCAACTACGGAGACCGCGCGGAGAACCAGTTCGGCGCCGAGTTTGGCGAGGTCGCCCGCGAGGGCTACATGATCCGCTCGCCCGGCACGCTCTACGAGGGTAACGCCATCGCTCAACTCCAGCTCGCCGAGCTGTTAGGAAAGGAAGGTTCCGACTTCCTCAAATGGACGGTGGATGGCCTGCGCGCCTACGCTCGCTATGGGTATGACCCCAAGACCAATCGCACCCGGCCGCTCTGGGCCGACGGCACCGATCTCACCGGCTACGTGATCAAGCGCGACGGCTACTATGGCAAAGCGGGCACCGTCTTCCGGGCCTCCACGGCGAGCCTCAAGCTGTTCTGGTCCTACGCGCTTGCCCACCGTCTCAGCGGCGACCGCGTGCTCTGGGAGACAGCGCGCAGCATCGCACGGGGCCATGGCCTGGGCGACCTGGGATCGGCCCCAGGCCGGGATGTCCGTGTCAACCTGGACACGCAAAATGCGCATCCGATGGCGCTCTTCGGTCTACTGGAAGTGTGGCACATGGCGGATGTGCCTGCCTATCGCGCGCTCGCCCGACGCATCGCCGACAACATGGTGAGGCAGCGGTTCCATCGGGGCTTCTTCTTGCCCAGCGCCGACCGTGTGAACGCCAATTTCGACACCCTGGAACCGTTGGCGATTCTCTCGCTCGAAGCGATGTTGCGCGGCACGCCCGAGGCGGTGCCTCGTTACACCGGCGGTCAGGGCTTCATCCACGGCCCACATGATGGCCTGGGCCGCACCTACGACTCCACTGCCATCTGGTCGGTGCGGCGAAAGCGCTAGCGCGGGAGCCTCGCTACCGCGGTTGATAGCGACGGACGCGGATGGGTAGGAGGCGGATCGCGCGGGAAGCAGCGCGGTGATTTATCGCTGCGCTGCTTCCCGGGGTTGCTGTACACCTGCGCGCGGAGCTCGAAGCACCGCGCTGCTTCCTGGCAAAGCCCCTTCGGGCCTCCACCTCCCAAGCCCCCGCCGATCTGCTTGCGCCGTGAATGTAGCCCAGTCCAGCGCGGTGATCTATCGCCGCGCGATAGGCCTACCCCAGGATCATCTCGCGGTCGCTCCCTTTCCCTGGGGTTGGAGGGAAGCCCAGATCGGCCTTAGCTCGGAATCCCAAACGAGTTTACGCAGCATTGCAAACTCCTCGTTGAATGCGCTATAATATTGGGTGGTCTATGAATGACGGCCAATGATTATTTGTATATCAAGCAGTTGTAGGGGGTGAGGGAGTGAGCATACGACCATCGTTCCGCGCAGAGACCGAGGGGAAGCGTAGGAACACCTATGAACTCGTTGTGTTGGCGGCCAAGAGGGCCCGGCAACTGCGGGAAGGGGCCATGTGTCTGGTGGACCCGCAACCCGCCAATCCGCTAACCGCGGCGCTGGCTGAGATCGCCGAAGGCAAGATCGACTCCGAGTACGTCCAGGAGATATCGGAAGGTTAGTGCGTGGCTGCCAAGCGCGATTACTACGAGGTTCTGGGAGTTGACCGCTCGGCCTCCCTCGAAGAGATCAAGCGGGCCTACCGCAAGCTCGCGCGGGAGACGCACCCGGATCATAACCCGGATGATCCTCAGGCGGAGGAGCGCTTCAAGGAGATCAATGCCGCCTACCAGGTGCTAAGTGACGCACAGAAGCGCGAGCAGTACGACATGTTCGGCCACGATGGGCCGCGCATGGCTTCGGGAGGCTTCGGCGAGGCGTTCGGCGGGTTTGGCGACATCTTCGACGTCTTCTTTGGCGGTGGCCAGCGGCGTTCGACCGGGCCCGTGCGGGGTTCCGACCTGGAATACCGCCTGGAGATCACGCTCGAAGAGGCCGCGTTTGGCACAGAGAAGAAGATCACCGTCGACCGCGTCGAGGCGTGCGATGCGTGCGGGGGCATGGGCGTCGCTTCAGCAGAGGGGATGCAGATGTGCCCCGTCTGCCGCGGTGCCGGCCAGATCCGCCAGGTGCAAAACACCCTCCTCGGCCAGATCTCCACAGTGACCACCTGCTATCGCTGCCACGGCCAGGGTCAGATCATCACCGATCCTTGCCGTAGCTGCCAGGGGCAGGGGCGCATTCAACGCACGCGCGACCTGACAGTACGAATCCCGCCGGGCGTGGAGACGGGGACGACGCTACGCCTGGGAGGCCAGGGCGAGGCGGGCATGCGGGGCGGGCCCGCTGGGGACCTCTATGTTGTGCTCAAGGTGCGGGAGCACGCGGTCTTCAAGCGCGATGGCCTCGATATCCTCTGCGAAGTGCCGATCTCCTTTACGCAGGCGGCGCTCGGGGCTGAGATCCAGGTACCGACGCTCTATGGCCCTGAGAAGCTGTACGTCCCCGAGGGTACCCAGACGGGGGCGGCGTTCCGCATTCGCGATAAGGGGATGCCCGAGCCCAACGGTCGCCGCATGGGCGACCAGGTGATCCAGGTCCGCGTTTGCACGCCGACCAAGCTGACGGAGAAGCAGAAAGACCTCCTGCGCCAGTTTGCCGCCGCGGGCGGCGAGAAGCACAGCGAGGATAAGAGCTTCTTCGAGAAGATTAAGGAATTCCTGGGCGGTTAGCTCCCCATCATCAAGGGGCGGCCATCGAGCGCCCGGATGCTTCGTTTCAACAAGCGAGGGCGTGGAGGAGTCCTCTCCTCCGCGCCCTCGCGTAGTTTCTGGCTTGCCGGAGCCTCAGCGGCCCTGGGCTCTCCCTGGCTTGAGGATTACCGTCACTGCGCCCATCGGCTCCAGCGAGACGGTGCGCATGCGCGCATCTTTCGCCTCGGGGAGGGTGCGCGTGCCGTGATGGTCCAGGAGCAGCACCTGGGCGCCACGGGGCACGCCGACCCGCGCGGTGGCCGGCTTCTCCGGATCCGGGTTGGCGAGAAGGATGTAGGTTGCCCCTGCGTCGTCGGCCCGCGCCATCCACTCAACCGCGTCACGCGCCGGGCCATCGATCTGGACCTCTACCTTGGGTGCGGGACGCGCTGAGATGAGCGCCGGCTCCAGCTGCTTCACCTCCTTGCCGACCAGGAGCATGTCGGCCCAGCGGCGCTCAAAGCCGAGTGGGTCGCGCAAGAGGTCGCTGTAGCTATAGTAGATCAAGCCGTGCGCTCCGTTGATGAGGCAGAGGTAGGTCATCACCCGCTCTTCGGAGAGCGTGGGAGCGCGGTACTTATCGGCTTCGTCTTTCTGGTAGTTCCCCCAGTCGAACGCCTGCGGCACCTGCCATAGAGGGCGCTTCCCACCGGAGGCGGCGGCCGATTGCCGCGTCCAGTCGCCCGCCAGGGTGACCGGCTTTGTCGGCACGGGGTAGGGGTCGGTGCCCAGCACGTCGGCGGTGCCGAGATAGCCGAACAGCTCGCCCACCTGATAGAGTACCGCCCACGTGGGATGCTCGGGATCGAGCTCGGTTACCAGGCGCTGGCGGGCCTCCAGCCGGTCGCGCATGGCGAGCGGGAGCTCGTCGTTGAGGTACCACGCCAGCACGGCGGGGTGATCGCGGAACGTGGTCACGATCCCGCGGACGATGTTCTCCTCGCCCTTGAAGCCGAGCTGCTCGTTGTGGTAGTAGCGGGTGCCCTCGTAGACATCCTTAATCGAGTAGATCAGCTTCACGCCCCGCTGGTGGAGGTAGTCGAGGTAGGCGCGCACCTTCTCTTGGCCGCCATAGTTGATCCCGTAGCACATGATCGTGTTGAACGGGCTCTCGGCGACGCGATCGATGTGCTCCTGGAAGCCTTCGTTGCCGGGGCCCGGCCCGAAGTACCAGCCGAGCGGGAAGAACGGCTTGCCGTCTACAATTGTCCGGTTGTGCTCGTCGATATAGACCTTGGGCCGGGGCGTGCCAGGCGCGAGCTTCCGGACCGCGAACTCTTTGCGCTCTAGTGGCTTTCCATCGGGCGCGAGAAGCTCCATGCGCGCGATGTAGTTGCCGGGGCGAAGCCCGCGCGCGTTCAGAGTTACCTCATGCATCCCGGCACCGACCTGCCGAATCCGCCGCTCGTCGATCACCTTCTCCCCATCCAGCAGCGAGCCGGCGAGCGTCATCTGCTCGGGGCGGAGGCCGCCCTTCAGATAGGCGCCCACCTGCCCGCGCAACACTACCTGCTGCTTGTCGGAATCGGGCCACAGGATACCCCGGTAGTTCGGGAAGACAAGCGCCGCGTCCAGAGCAGGCGGGTAGACAGCTACCACGCTGACGTCATCGAACCATGCCGTGCCAGTCATCTTCTTCCGGAGATAGAGTGTGACCTGGCAGCGCGTGGCCGCCTCGGGGATCGGGGGAGTGACCGCCTCGATGCGGTACCAGTCACGGTCGCCCTTGATCCCGCCGGGGTAGGTGCCCCCGATGAAGCCCTTCTCGCCATACCATTCCACGCAGATCGTCGCGCCGGTGTCATTCCCCTGAACGCCCTGGGCGCGCACCCACGCGGAAAACCGGTACATCATCCCCGGCTTGAGCTTCAAGGGCTGGCTTGCCAGCAGGTAACGATCCGGATCGGTGTTCACAACGCGCAGGCTGCGCTTGCCGGAATGGGCCACGTCGTCGACCACGGTGTAGGTCTGGGGCAAGTTCCAGCCGGTGTTGCCCTCCTCAAAACCCGGATTGGTGACGAGATTCTGCTCCTCCTCCGCGGACCAGGCCGACGGTGCTGCGACGAGCAGAAGCAACGCCGCGACCAATCCGGTCGCCAGACGCCACGGGAAGGAGTACAACGGATGGATCATCTCAAACCTCCTGGTGGAAAGAACGCCTGTGGATCTGCCCCACGGCATGCCCACGTTGCCTATATCGTTCTGTGCCTCGCCAGCGCACTCCTGGCACCCCCCAAAGGGAGGTGTTCCGATGCACCGAAGGCGGGACCAGAGTGCCGCAGGAGGGGGGCAATCACCCCCTTCCCGCCGCGGAATCCGGGACTCTCAAGCTGCTTGCCGGTGCTACCGTGCCGGCGCCAGGAGAATCCGGTCGAGGTTCAGACCCAGGCCGGTTCGGTTGGTGAGTGTCAGGCGGTGCCGGCCGGCAGCCAGCTTAAAGAGGGCCGGGGCGTCAGACGCGGTGCGCACCTGGAAGGCACGCCACTCTCCGGCGGCGGAGCGGCCCCAGCCGCCCGTCGGCTCGAAGCGCAGCCCCAGCGCCTCGCCGCCATCCACGGCGAACTCCGCGAGCAGGCCGCCTTCCGTCGCGCCCACGAACCAGATCTCGTAGGTTCCTGCCTCCTTCACCTCGATCTCCCACGAGATCGTGCTCCCGGGCGTGTTCCACGACCAGAGGTTGGCCTCGCCGGAGACGTTCGCGTGCCCGCCCCGGCTCACTTCCACCTCCCCGCCAGTCACGCGCCAGTTCTGTTCCGCCTCGTAGGTGATTCCCTGGGGTAGGCGAGACTGCGGCTGAGCGGACAGCCGCGCGGCCTTGAGCGCGGCGACGAGCTTCACCCGGTCCGGCAGCGCCGCGCCGGAAAGCATCACCATCTCATCGCCGCGGAGCCAGAAGCGCCCCTGCGCGTCTGCCACGCCCGCGGTTACATCCACGCCCTTCGGAACGTCGAACCGGTAAGCGCCCGGGTCGACATTCACCCGGCCGCTCACGGCGGCGCGCCCGCGTCCAAACCGCCTGCCCGTGAGCTCGACCACCTGACCATTGGTTTCCAGGAGGAGTTTTGCCTCACCGGGCGGGACCGGCTCGCGTGCCCACACCTCCACCCGGTCTTCACGCGGGTTCAGCGAGAGCCGGATCGCTCCTTGCCGCGCCTGGGAGAACCGGACCGTCTCGGCATCGCGGGTAAGCGCCCGAGGCGGTTTCGGCCACCAGAGCGTCGCTTCGCCGCCTGGCCCGGCCGCATCGATCCGCCCGCCGTCTTCCGTGACCGCCGCTGTGAGCGTCACCGGCTCCGCAGCCTGCGCCAGCACCCTTTGCCCGTCGCGCAGCGTTCGTCCGCCGGAAAGCAGCCAGGAGCGGGGCTGACCGTTCGCGTCGTAGGCCACCGCGAAGGTCCGCCCGTCGGTGGAGATCTCCTCCAGGCTCACCGTGCCGGTCACGCCTGGGAGCGCGAAGCCGGCGACCGTGCGCGAGCCGTCGGGGAAGCGGAGTTCCACGCCCCGCACCGTCTTCGATTCCAGGTGGCGCGTGGTAGGCAGGTTGGCCTCCTGGCCCGCCTTCGCCGGCAGGAGCACGCTCAGAAACTCCGTCGCCTGCGCGGGCTCTCGCGTGGTCGCGGTGACATACCAGGTGCTCGAGTAGGAGGTGCGATCCGGGCGGCCTTCCGGCGCGGGCTCATACTTGTTGTCTTGGGTGAAGACGAGCCCTTCTGGGTGCAGGAAGCGCGTGCGCAGCGTGGCCTTCGGGCGGGTCGTGGTGACGGTGCGCGCCGCCGCGTCTACCTTCATCTCATCGAGGGCGTGCAGCCAGTACTCGTAGCGGCGGGGTTCGGCGCTCGCCAGGTCGTCGCGGATCACGATGATGCCGGGACGCACGTGGATCACCTCGCGCACGGCTCGGGTAAGCCGGCCGCCGTAGGCGGGAGTGGCATCGCCCGAGACGAAATCAAAGCCTTCCCCATGCACGAACGCGGTGATCGCACCCTTCGCGTGCCACCCGCGATCCTGGCCCTGGCCGCCATCGAACGTGATCCCGCACTTGGCTTTCGTCTGGCGCGTCCACTGGTCGTGGTGCGGCGAGCCGTAGCGCGGGTAGTAGCCACTCGCGATCGCCAGCGGCTCTCCGAACGCTTCGAGGACGAAGGTGTTCTGATCGTTATGCCCGTGCGACACGGCGCCATAAGGCGACGACCGCATGGCGAACAGCACGTTCTCTTCGCCGTTGATCAGCTGCGTATGGAGACAGACGAGCCCGACGCCCTCGAAATGCCGCGCCTGCGGCAGGTGAACTGGGGGCATCCCCTTCAGCGAATCGTCCTTGAGCACGATGCCCAGGATGTCCGAACTGGCGCCCCGGCCAAGCGCATCCGAGTACCAGCGGATGGCGGGGTCGCGCAGGAGCGAGCTGAACTGGTACATCAGTCCGGCAGGCTGGCTGGGCCGGAACTGGGTGCCATCGCCAAAGGGCGACATGTTGCTGTAGGGTGGAGTCAGGTAGAGCAGGTAGTAGGGTGTGGAGCGGAAGAACGGCCGCTGCGAGAGATCGATCCCGGTCGCCTCGCGCAAAGCGACGACAAAGTGGAGCGCGAAGGTCATGTAGGCGGACCAGTAGCCCGGGCCCTCGTTCCAGCCGCCGTCATCCTTCCCCCATGCGGGATAGACGCCCCAATAGATCTTCGTGACGTAATCGAGCCACTTCCGGGCCTCGGGCCACTCGGGCAGGAACGCAAGCGCAGCTTCGCCAAGGAAGCCGATGATCCGCCCGGAGTGGCTTTCGTAGGGGTTGTTCTCGAAGGGGCGCCGGCGCAGGTGCTCGTAGAAGTCGGCAGCGCGCACACGCATCACCGCCTCGATCTTCTCCTGCTCCTCGGGCGTGAAGAGATCGTAGGTCCAGTCGTAGGCGCGCACGCCCCGCATCATGATCCACATCGCCGGCTCGTCGTTGTGCGAGACGCTGGTGCTCCCCTTGGGGTTCCATGAGAAGAAATGCAGAATGCGGCGCTTCGCCTCGTCGCCACAGGCGCGGTCGCCCGTGAGCAGGTAAGCCAGCGCGGCGCGCTCCATTGCGTCCATCGGGGGTCGGGTGGTGACGAACACTTCCAGGTATTGGGCGCTGCGCGTCTGGCCGGTTCCGGTGAGGTGCTTCGGCTCGGGAACTAGCGGCTCGCCGATGTGCCGCTGGATGGAGCGAACTAGTGCGTCGGCGATGCTCTTCAGGTCGCCGCTTCTGGCGCGCTCGCGCAACTCCGCCAGCCGCCCGGCATGCACGAAGAGACGTGGGCGGGCGGTGGGCACGGTGAAGGCATCGCGCCCGGGATAGACCCAGGGAGAGGCATCCCGGGCCACCTCGAAGCGCCGCGCCCGGCTCCACGCCGTGGGCAGCCCAGGCCGGTCCACGCCATAGCGCCAGTACCAGATGCCGGGCTCCAGCGGGCGCGTGAGCATCTCGGCGCACCACTCCAGTCCCTCCAGGGAGATCACGTCGCGGCCCTCGAACCGGTCGTTGCGCGCGATCTGCAGGCGGTAGGTCACCTCGCGTCCGGAGGGGAGCCAGAGGAAAGGCGGCGGGTTGAGACGCACCGTCTCGCCATCGGCGGGGCTATATGGCTTGTTGCGCCCCGGCACCGGCTCGCGGTCGATCTCGGTGCCCGGCTCGAATGGCACGTTCTTGAGATCCTCTTCCGTAGCGACGCGAAGCCAGAGGCTATCCCAGTGCGTCTCCCCGGGGGTAAGCCAGTGGAATGCCTCGAGGACAACGGCGCGCGTGCCCTCCGGCACGAAGAAGAGACCCTGTGCCTCGGTCCACTCCGCGGCCGGCGGGAAGAACGCCTGCTTCAACCCGATCTCATCCCATTTCGCCATGTCGCGGTGGAAGAGAACGCGGAGGGATGCCCCGCCCTGCCCGGATTCGGCTACCCCGCGTGTGCGGTAGTGCCCGCCGAATGCGACCGCCTTCGCGCCTTCGGGCAAAGCGACTTTCTGCCGCCAGCAGGCGCGCTGCGTCTCGGTGGCCGAGCGGAGGATCAAGTAGCGCCCCCCGTCATGGCCTCCATCAGTGCCCACGGCCCCGGTGCCGCCCGTGTTGAAGTGGTTGGCAACCCATGCCGCCGGGCGCTCTTGCCCGGCCTCGAGCTCCTCAACGCTCGGGTTTCGCAGGAGGTTTCCCTCGGGGGCTGCTCCCGCCGGGATGATCCCCGCCAAGAGAAGCAGGCCCGCCACTATTGCGCAAACAGGTGCGGCTTGGATCATGAGTCACGCCCTCCTTCGAGACCGCGAAACCGGGGTGCCCTCGCGCTCTCGCTTGCCACTGGATTAGACATCTAAGGGCCGGCTCCTGCGCCGGAGCATACTTCGCCACCACCTCTCCGCCTGGGAGGGGGCGTCCAGCGTGCTCGACAGGTGAACCGACGAGAGCTGGCAGAGCATTATCTTCCTTAACTAGTTCATTCAACTAACTTAGGGAGGAGAGCACCAGCCCGGCGTAGAAAAGGCGATGGAGCCGGGCTGCCCCGGGGCGTTCGGTGCCGGAGACGCAGGGTGCCCGGCAGAAGGAGTACGTACCATGAGGAAACAAGGCTTCACGCTCATCGAGTTGCTCGTCGTCATCGCCATTATTGCCATCCTGGCGGCCATCCTGTTTCCCGTCTTCGCGCGGGCGCGCGAGAACGCGAGAAAATCATCCTGCCAGTCGAATCTAAAGCAGATCGGCACCGGGCTGATGATGTACGTGCAGGACTATGACGAGACGTTCCCCACCGAGCGCAACGGGGTCGATGGACCGGTGTGGTATACCAACGGCACGACGACCTATACCACCTATGGCAACTACCAGCCACTCGTCTACCCGTACGTCAAGAATAAGGAGGTTTTCTTCTGCCCTTCGTCCAACAGCCACAACAATGATCGATCGCTGCGCTTTGCCTACGACTACGCGATGAACTCCCGGATCGGCACAGTGACGCCACCCAGGAGCATGTCTCAAATCGATTCGCCTGCCGAGATCTTCCTGTGTGCCGACTCTAACTACGAATGGATTGACCGCGCGGCGCGGATCGATGCCCGGCACACGGCAGGCGCAAACCTGGCCTTCTGTGACGGGCACGTGAAATGGATGCGCGGCTCTGCCATCGCGGCCAGTCCGCAACTCTGCTGGCCGGACTTCTCGAAGGATACGTGGCTGGTCAGCGGCCCGCCGCCGGAGAAGTAGCCGCAGATTAGCTGCCGGGATCTCGGCAGAAGGGCGCGGGCCGAGGGAGGGCGTTTAATGCGGATTATCCACAACGTCACGGTGCTGCCGGTTTCTGGACCGGCGATTCGCGAGGGCGCGGTTGCCCTCGAGGCAGGGAGAATCGTGGCCGTTGGCCGGGCGCCCGGGGGCGACTTCGACTCCCTCGGGCTGGGCCGGGCCGCCGCCAGCGCCACGCTCATTGATGGCGAAGGGGGAGTGCTCACTCCGGGGCTGATCGATGCGCACACGCACCTGGGAGTGAGCGAAGAGGCCATTGGGCCCGCCGGCGACGATGTCAACGAGACGACCAGCCCCGTAACGCCTGACCTGCGCGCGATTGACGGGATCAACCCAGAGGAGACGGCGCTCCCCCGGGCGTTGCGCGCCGGCGTCACCGCCGTCTGCGTCCTCCCCGGCAGTGCGAACGTCATCGGGGGCAGCGGCGCGGTGATCCGCACGCATGGCACCGTGGTCGACCGGATGCTGTTGCGCGAGAACGCCGGGATGAAAGCCGCCTTCGGCGAGAACCCGAAGAGGTTCTACCGGAGTAAGGATAAGGCGCCGGCGACGCGCATGGCGATTGCGGCGCTCTATCGCGAGTGGCTGACAAAAGCGCGCGACTACGACGCCCGGAAAGCCCGGGCGCGCGAAAAAGGCGAACCGGTCGATACCGATATGAAGCTGGAGGCGCTGCTCCCGGTCGTCCGCGGCGAGATCCCGCTGCGCGCGCACGCCCATCGCGCCGATGATATCGCGACAGCGATCCGGATCGCGCGCGAGTTTGGCCTGCGCTTGGTGATCGAGCACTGCACCGAGGGGCACAAGGTGGTCGATCTCCTCCTGGAGCATGGCATCCCGGCGGTGGTTGGCCCGAGTATGGGCGCGCGCGGCAAGGTGGAGCTGCGCGAGAAGGGCTTCGAGACAGCGGGCGTGCTGGCACGCGCCGGCGTTCTGGTGGCGCTGACCACGGATCACGGCGTGATGCACATCGAGCACCTCCAGGTAGCCGCGGCGCTGGCGGTGAAGGCGGGCATGACCGAGGAGCAGGCGCTCGCGGCGGTCACGCTTTCCCCGGCGCGCATCCTGGGCCTGGAAGAGCGCCTGGGGAGCATCGACCGCGGCAAGGAGGCCGACCTAGTCCTGTGGTCTGGCGATCCCCTCGACGTGCGCTCCTTCCCCCGACGTGTTTGGGTGGCCGGCGAAGAGGTCGTCACTGCCTGACCGGCCGGGGCGGGCGGTGCGTATCCTGGCGCGCGGAGCTCGAAGCTCCGCGCTGCTTTTTGGCAAAGCCCCTTCGGGGCTCCCCCTCCCATCCCCTGCCGTTCTAAGGTGCCGGGAAGTGTTGCCCAGCCGAGCCCGGCAGGGCTTCGCTCACAAGCAGCGCGGTGATTTATCGCCGCGCGATGCCCTCGACCGCCGCGCGGTGGCTCCCCTTACATCTGGCCCGGGCGTTGGCGCCCGCGTCCCCACCTCTCGGCAGGAGAAGCGCCATTCCCGGAAGAAGTGATCGGGTGTTCGCATGCAGAGCGAGGGCGTAGTCTCCAGGCGGGGACGGCGCCACGCGGATACCACGGGGGGGAACGTGCGATGGCAGAGACAGCGAAGTTTCTGGCGATTGATCTGGGCGCCGAGAGCGGGCGCGGGGTTGTCGGCCTCTTTGATGGTAGCAAACTGCGCCTGGAGGAGGTTCACCGCTTTCCCAATGGTCCGGTCCGCGTGCTCGATAGCCTCCATTGGGACGCGCTGCGCCTCTTCTCGGAGATGAAGGCAGCACTCGCCAAGTGCGTGCAGGAGCACGGTTCCGACCTCCAGTCGGTGGGCGTCGACACCTGGGGCGTCGACTTCGGCCTCCTGGGGAAGGGTGACGTGCTCCTGGGGAACCCCTACCACTACCGCGACAAGCGCACCGACGGCATGTTGGAAGAGGCGTTCCGGCGCGTGCCGCGCGAGGAGATCTTCGAGCGCACCGGCATTCAGTTCATGAAGCTGAATACCCTCTACCAGCTTCTAGCGATGCGGGTTGAGGGCTCTCCGCTCCTCGACATGGCCGAGCGCCTCCTCTTTATGCCGGACCTTTTCCACTTCTTCCTCACCGGCAACAAGGTGACCGAGTTCAGCATCGCCACCACTTCGCAGATGTATGATCCTCGTGCGCGCGGGTGGGCCACGGGAATGCTGCAGGCGATGGAGATTCCGACGGGAATCCTGGGCGAGGTGGTGCCGCCGGGCACAGAGGTCGGTACGCTGCTTCCCTCCATCGGCGCGGAGACGGGTGGCGCCGGCGTGCCGGTGATTACCCCCGCTGCGCACGACACCGGCTCGGCGGTCGCCGCGGTGCCCGCGCGCGGCGCCGATTGGTGCTACATCTCATCGGGCACGTGGTCGCTGATGGGGATCGAGAGCCCGGAGCCGCTGATTGACGAGCGCTCGTTGCGCTACAACTTCACGAACGAGGGGGGCGTTGGAGGCACCATCCGCTTCCTGAAGAACATCATGGGCCTGTGGCTGGTGCAGGAGTGCCGGCGCGCCTGGCTGCGCGAAGGGAATGACTTCTCGTACGCCGAGCTGACCCGCCTTGCCTCCCAGGCGCCCGCTTTCGTCTCCATCGTGGACCCGGATGACGAAACCTTCATGGCGCCGGATGACATGCCGGATGCGATCTGTGCTTTCTGCAGGCGCACCGGCCAGCCCGAGCCGGAAACAACCGGCGCCGTGGTCCGCTGCTGCCTCGAGAGCCTGGCACTCAAGTACCGCTGGGTTGTGGAGAAACTGGAGGAGATTCGCGGGCGGCGTCTGGAGACGATCCACATTGTCGGTGGTGGTTCGCAGAACCGCCTGCTCAACCAGTTCGCCGCGGATGCGACGGGCCGGCCCGTGGTTGCCGGACCGGTAGAGGCGACCGCAATCGGCAGCGTCCTGATCCAGGCGATTGCTCGCGGCCACCTTGGCTCGCTTGCCGAAGCCCGGGAGGTGGTGCGCGCCTCGTTCGAGGTGGAGACCTTCGAGCCGAAACCCTCCCCTGGGTGGGACGAGGCGTATCAGCGCTACCTTCAGGTTGCTGCCGAGTAAGACGGTGTCGCGCAGACTCGGGAGCGGGCGCGCCTGCCTGGCGGATACTGCCGCGCTCTCGGCGGATCTTTATCGGAGGTTCCAATGCGCATCTACCTGATGACCGATATGGAGGGCGTCGCCGGTATCCTCGATTGGGAGAACTGGTGCCGGCCCGGGGCGGCCTATTATGACCTGGGCAAGGAGCTCCTCACCGGCGAGGTGAACGCGGCGGTGGACGGGTTCTTCGCTGGCGGCGCCACCGAGGTGGTCGTCGCCGACGGGCACGGCTCCGGCGGGATCAACCCGCTGCTACTCGACCGGCGGGCCCAGCTGATGCGCGGCTGGCCAGCCGGCTACCCGCTCGGGATCGAGGAGTCCAAATACGACGCGATCGCCTGGGTGGGCCAGCACGCGAAAGCGGGCACTGAGAAGGCGCACCTGGCGCACACTCAGAGCTTCAGCTACCTGGACCTCTCGATCAATGGCATCTCCATCGGCGAGTTTGGCCAGATGGTGTTCTGCGCCGCCCAGTACGGCGTGCCGGCGATCTTCGGCGCCGGCGACCTGGCCTTCACCAAAGAGGCCGCTGAGCTCGTTCCCGGGATCGAGACCGTGGCCGTGAAGCGCGGCCTGCGTTCCGGCGCGGGCGAGGATCTGACGGCCGAGGCTTACGGGCGCTACAACACCGCGGCGATCCACCTGGCGCCCGAGAAGGCGCGCGAGGAGATCCGCGCGGGCGCCTTCCGCGCCGTCCAGCGTTTCCGAGAGGCGCCCTTTGGCCTCCGCACCCTGAAGCCGCCCTTCGAGCGCGTCGCGATCTTCCGAGGCCAGGATGGCGCGCCGAAGACGATCTCCCGCGAGACGCACCCCACCGATCTCTGCGCGCTGATGAACATGCCGTTCAACCCGCAGCCCATGAACTAGACGCGCGAGGAGATGCCCGGGGGCCGGGCGGCTTTACCGCGCTTTCGATGGAAGCGGACTCGCTTTCCCGCGCCCTATCACCGAGTGCCTGCGGCCCCGTCCCTCTCTAGGGGCCGCAGGATGACCCATGTGTAGTACCGCTCCGCGATCTGGTAGGAATCACGCATCGCGGCGACCATCTCGTCGGTGAACCGCCCACCTGCCCACGTGCCCTCCGGATCGCGATGGGATGAGTTCCAGGGATCAAAGCGGAGGACGATGAAGGAGAACTCCCCCTGGCGCAGTGCCGCGAGGAGGGGCTCCTGGTTCCATCGCCCCGCCTCGGCCATCTGGGTGAACTCGAACGGTTGCAGCCAAAGCGGCTTCCCGGTGGTTGGGACCAGGCCCGGATCCTCAGCGATCACGGGTCCGGGAGCCCGCGCCAGCGTGCGTACAACCGCGGCGGTCGCCGCGCCCATCGCCACCCGCTTTTCGATGGGGGGAAAGGCAAGGCTGTTCCACGCATGCAGGCAAAGGAGCCACGGCGCAACCATGGCGCCAATCCCTCCGCCGATGCGGTGATCGAGCGCCGAATCTAGGCGTGCGGCGAAGCCGGTCGCCATGATGCTGGTGGCCGCCGTCAGGTCGAGCAGGTAGTTTATGGTCGAACCGACCTTTCCGACGAGAAGGGAGACCAGAGCGGCACTCACCAGGTAGTAGAGCCCCGGGTTCCGCGGCGCGCGCGATCGGCCCGCCTTCGGCCACACGGCTCCGAGTACTGCCATCAGGAGGAGCACCGAGTGGTCTCTCACAACAGGTCCGGCTACCCAACGCAGTTGATCGAAGCGCCAAGCGTTGGCATTGCAGAGAATGATGTGCTCCCAGATTCCCCCATCCGTGGCGAGATGCTGCCAGGCGAGTACCGATCCGACGAGCAGCGCGCAGCTGGCGAGAACGAGGGCCAAATCTCTCCAGCGACGGGCAAACGTCAGCATCAGCCCGGCAGCCAGGAGACCCGCGACTACCGATTGCTTGCACAGGATCGCCGCGCCGAAGAGCAGGCCGGCTAGCACGGGGGAGAGCCCTGTGACCACCGCCGTGTAGCCGCTCAGACCGAGGGCGATGGCGAGGGAGTCGACGCGCATCAGCGCCCCCCAGACGATCACCGGCGTGCTCCCCAAGTAGAGAAGCGCGGCCACCAGGCCCCAGATCCGGGAAGCTTGGGGGACATCCTCCTCGATGTGGCGACGCGCCAGCAGGTAAACACAGGCGGCGGTGATCAGGATGGATGCCGCGGAGACCAGCCGCCCGAAAGCGAAGCCGGGGCCTGCCCAGCGGGCGCCCAGGCCGCAGATCCAGGCGTAGAGGGGCGGGAAGTTCCACGAGATGTAGGGTGGGCGATCCATCGGAAGGTAGAGCGATTCGCCGTTCGCGAGGGCAATGGCGCGGTCAAGTGCAATCCCCTCGCCATAGTCGAGGGGGTAGGGAAAGGTGATATCCAGGAAGAGGTGCAGGATGACCAATCCTGCCTGGAAAAGCAGGGCAGCCAACAGCGCGCACCAGACGATCGCGGCGAGTCGGTATCGGTGGGATGGTTTCTCAGCCAAACAGTCCTCCTGGTGCATCTCGGTGGAACTCTATCGCGGCCGGCAAGGAGTGCCTGCCCTCTCTTCTCTAGCGGAGGCCGTCCCTACCGCGTCTCCTGCTGCTATCGTAGCAGATCTCTCTCCCGATATCAACACCACGACGTCGGATCGTGGTTACGTCACCGATGAGGATCCTCCATACGTAATAAGCGGCATTTGCCTGGTTGCGTGATCACTTCCCGCTCCCGAGGATAGCCCTGCGAGCCCGCGCTCTCCCTGTGTCCGTTCCCTTCATCCGCGGTATCGCCGCCGGCTGGGATTCCGACATAAGGAGAAGGCCGCGCGCACGCGCGGAGCTCGAAGCTCCGCGCTGCTTCTTTGCAAAGCCCCTTCGTGGCTCCCCCTCCCAGCCATCGCCGTTTTGAGACATCTGGGAGTATCCCCAACCCAGCCCGGCGGGGCTTCGCTCGCAAGCAGCGCGGTGATTTATCGCCGCACGCCGGGTTGCGCCCTGCCTCCGAGGCTTCGGATTCCCTATGCCGGAATCTCAGCGCCGCCGGGCATTAGTTTGACAGTAGGGTGTCCGTCGCCTATAATGTTCCGCGGTAAGCCCGTCGTGCAGCCGCACTTGCATCATGGGCACGTTGGTAAGGAGGATCCGATGCCTGATTTCTCGTTCGACATCGTCTCTGAGGTGAATCTCCAGGAAGTGCGCAACGCCATCGACCAGGCCAGCCGGGAGATCGCCACGCGCTACGATTTCAAGGGGAGTGTCAGCGAGATCCGCCAGGAGAAGAACCTGATCCACATTCACTCGGATGACGAATACAAGTTGAAGGCAGTGATCGATGTGCTCCAGTCCAAGCTGGTGCGTCGCGGTATTGATCTCAAGGCGCTCGAATATGGCAAGGTGGAGCCGGCCAGCGGGGCCACGGTGCGCCAGACCGTGACGGTGCGCCAGGGCGTTCCCACCGAAACCGCGCGCGAGATCGTCAAGCTGATCAAGGCGAGCAAGCGCAAGGTGCAGGCGCAGATTCAGGAAGACAAGGTGCGCGTCAGTGGCAAGGTGAAGGATGACCTGCAGGCGATCATCCAGCTCGTGCGGGAGAAGGACTTCAATCTCCCCCTCCAGTTCACCAATTACCGGGGATAGGGATGCCTGATTCAAGCCTGCGCGCTGCCAAAGCCGAGCTGCGCGCCCGAATGACCGCCCTCCGCGATGCCCTCCCGGCTGCATGGCGCGCGGAGGCGGACCACGCGATCACCCAGCGGCTTCTCTCGGGGCCCGAATGGACCGGCGTGCGCGTGGTTTTCGCCTACGTCTCCTTCCGCAGTGAGGTTGGCACCCGGGCGATCCTCACAGCGGCGCTGGAAAGCGGGCGCGCGCTCCTGGTTCCTCGCGTGGATCGGGAGCGGCGGGAAATGCAGGCATGCCGGATCCACTCGCTGGACGAGCTGGTCCCTGGCAGCTGGGGGATCCTGGAGCCGGCCGAGGCGACGCCGATGGAGCCCGCGCAGATCGACCTCATCGTGATGCCCGGCCTCGCGTTCGACCGCCAGGGGCGGCGCCTGGGCTACGGCGCCGGCTACTATGACCGCTTCCTTCACGGGGTGCGCCCCGACTGCATCCGTCTTGGTCTTGCCTACGAGGCGCAGCTTCTGCCTGCGGTGCCTGCTGGCACTTCTGACGAGCGCGTCAGCCGTGTCATCACCGAGGCCGGCCTCTACCACTGCCAAGGGTAACCGGGCACCCGCGCTCTCTCCCCACACCCCGGCCAGAGCGACCTCCGAGCGCGGGCCCCGCGCCTGATTGCGCGTGCGATTCCGCGTGGGAACCGCCGTGGAGCGTAGCGGGTCTATGTATGCGTGCGAACAACCGGACCATTGTGGCGCTATTCCCCCGGCAGCCAGAGGCATCCAGCTGCCCTGCCCGTGCGCTTGACATCGGCAAAGCCCGTATGCTATAAGATTGTGAAAAGTACGGTTGTTCTGCCTACGTGACAGCTTGCATCACCGGGATCTGAAGGCAGAGACGTCTGGGTTATCGCAAGCCCGCGGGTAGGATACTTCCCCACGTCTGCCTCGTCTCTCGGGTTCCCCGCTACGGCGGGCACTGTGCGCACCGACAGTCTCAAAGCGGGAGGCAGCTTTGCCGCGAATCGCGCTGGCGCCGATTGTCCCCTGCGTTCAGCGGATTCGTGAGGGTGAAACCGCGCGCCCCCTCTCGCTGGTAAGCAGGGGGGCTTTCGATAGCGCGCCCGCACACCGCAGTTCAGGAGGGAGCTCTCTTGATCCAGGTAGAAAACTTGACCAAGTACTACGGCGAGTACGCGGCCATAGAGAATGTATCCTTCGCCGTAGAGAAGGGTGAGATCCTGGGCTTCCTCGGCCCCAACGCCGCCGGGAAGACCACCACCATGCGGATCCTCACCGGCTTTCTGCAGCCAACCAGCGGCAAGGCCGCCGTGGCCGGCTTCGACGTGGTCTCAGAGTCGCTTGAAGCGCGCAAGCGCATCGGGTATCTGCCCGAGAACGTGCCCCTCTATGACGATATGACGCCCCGCAGTTACCTGCAGTACGCGGCACGCCTGAAGGGCGTCGAATCGCGCCAGGTGAACAAGCGCGTCGAAGAGGTGATGGAGGCCACGCGCATCACGGATCACGCCGAGGTGCTCATCTCCAAGCTCTCCAAGGGCTACCGCCAGCGTGTCGGCCTGGCCCAGGCGCTGATCCACAACCCTGATGTGCTCATTCTCGACGAGCCCACTGTCGGCCTCGACCCAAACCAGATCGTAGAGATCCGCCAGCTCATCAAGGGCCTTGGGGGAGATCGCACGATCATCCTGAGCACCCACATCCTGCCCGAGGTGGAGATGCTGTGCGGACGCATCGTCATCATCCATGAGGGCAAGGTGGCGGCGATGGATACGCCAGACAATCTCGCCCTGCGCCTCCGCCGCGCGCAACAGATCGGAGTCCACGTCCGCGGGCCAGAGCGTGAAGTTCAGGCCAAACTGGCGGCTCTGCCGGGCGTGCTGCGTGTGCAGGTGGTGCGCGCCGGCGACTCGGTCGTGGAGCTGCTCGTCGATGGCGAGGAGAAGCATGACGTGCGCGAGGCTCTGGCATCGGCGATAGTCAGCAACGGTTGGGGCTTGCGCCATATGGCCGAGGTCGGCATGAGCCTGGAAGAGATCTTCCGGCAGCTCACGTCCGAGGAGAAAGGAGTTGCAGCGTGAAGAACGCGATTGTGATCATGCGGCGAGAGCTGCACTCGTACTTCACTTCCACCATTGCCTACAGCGTGGCCGCGTTCTTCCTGTTGATCTGCGGGTATCTCTTCTTCGCCACTGTGAAGGTGACCCAGGAAGCCACGCTCCTCTATCTTTTCCATAATGCGGCGGTGACGCTGCTGCTCATCTCGCCGGCCATGACGATGCGCCTGGTGGCCGAGGAGCGGCGGAGCGGCTCGATTGAGCTTCTGATGACCGCGCCCGTGACAGATACGCAGGTGATCATCGGCAAGTACCTCGGGGCTCTGGTCTTCTACGCCTCGATGCTCCTCCTCACCCTTCAATACCCGATCATCCTGCTGCGGCTAGGCTCGCCGGATGGTGGCCCGATGCTGACCGGCTATATTGGCCTCTTCCTGCTTGGCGCCGCGTTCCTGGCCATTGGTCTCGTGGCCTCCACGCTGACGAAGAACCAAATCGTGGCGGCGGTGGGCGCCTTCTCCGTGATGCTCATCCTCTGGGTGATCTCCTGGGTGGGCAGCACCGGCGCCTCCTCCACGTGGTCCGAGGTTCTGCGCCAGTTGTCGCTGCTGGACCGCTTCGGGAACTTCACGAAAGGCCTGATCGATTCGCGAGATGTGATCTTCTTCCTGTCGATCATCGGCTTCTGCCTGTTCCTATCGGTTCGCGCCCTCGGCGCCGTGAAGTCTCGATAGCGTTAGGAGAGAGGAAAGCGAAGCGATGTCTTCTCGCATTCACCATACCGAACTGAGCCAGCGCGACCATCTGGGGATTGCGCTCGGCTGGGTGAGCCTGGCGCTGCTGGCGGTCGGCCTGATCGGCTACCTCGGGAACAACACCCTGGTCCTCTGGGTCAAGATTGTGCTTGGCCTCGGAGTGGAGGCCGGTGCGGGCTATCTCGCCATCCGGGGGAAGGCCGCGAAGGCGGCTATCTTCAACCCCAGCACGGGCGCTGGCATCAACACGACGGCACTGACCCTCATCGTTCTGGCGATCCTGGTGATGGTCAACTATATTGCCGGCCGGCACAAGTACCAGGTCGACCTGACGCGCCAGCACCTCTACACGCTGTCGCCGCAGACGAAAGAGGTCGTCAAGAACCTGAAGGATGAGGTGCAGATCACCGCGATCTACCAGCTCGCTGGCCGGCGTGGCGCCGAAGGCCAGCGCGCCCGCGACCTCCTGAAGCAGTACAAGGATATCAGCCCGAAGATCAAGTTCGAGATGCTCGATCCCGTGGCCGAACCCGCCAAGGCGATGGCCAAGGGCGTCCAAACGATGGATGTGATCTGGGTGGAGTCCGGCGGGCGCAAGGAGACGGTCTACACCGTCGGCGAGCAGGAGATCTCCAGCGCCATCCTCAAGGTGACCCGCCCGGAGAAGAAGAAGGTCTACTTCCTCTTCGGCCACGGCGAGCGCGATATCGAGTCTTACGAGCGCGACGGCCTCTCCGACGCGAAGAGCCTTCTGGAGAAGTTGAACTACGAGACGAGCAAGCTGATCCTCCAGACGGTGAAGGAGATCCCCGCCGATTGCTCCGTGTTGGTGGTTGCCGGGCCAAAGAATGGCCTGCCGGCAAACGAGCAGAAGATGCTTGCCAAGTACCTTGAGAACGGCGGCAAGATGCTCCTGATGCTCGACCCGAAGTCGCCGGTTCCTACGGAGCTGGTCTCGCCCTGGGGCGTCGAGGTTGGCAACAACATCGTGATCGACCCGCGCTTGGGCCCTGGCCAGGCGCTGGTGGAGAAGTTCGAGTTCCACCAGATCACCAAGGATCTGCAGATCGCGCTCTTCCCGCTGGCACGCTCGGTCAGCCCGGCCACGACATCCCCGGATGGGGTCACCGTCCTCTCGCTCGCGAAGACGCCGAGCATGGCCTGGGCCGAGACCAAGCTGGAAGGGCCATACCAGCAGGACGGGGACGATCTGCCCGGCCCGGTCTCGCTGGCGGTGGTGGCTCAGAAAGAGCAGTTCGCCGACTCGCCCAACCAGGCGGACGACAAGAAGAAGAGCACGCGGCTCATCGTCGTCGGGAACTCGACGTTCGCGACCAACGCGGCGTTCCAGGCCGTGAACCTGAGCGATGCGGAGTTCTTCTTGAACAGTGTCAACTGGCTGGCCGAAGAGGAAGCCCTGGTCAACATCCCGCCGAAGGAGCCCGAGCGCAACACCATCACGCTCATGGACTCCACGTCGCGCTGGATCTTCCTGACCACTGTGCTGATCGTTCCGTTTGGCGTGCTCCTCAGCGGCGTCTTCATCTGGTGGCGCCGGCGATAAGCCGGGAGCACCGGTCGTGATGGAGTAGGAGATGGGGGAGGGCGCGGTGACTCTTGGGAGGCGGCATGGCTGCCGCTCTCCCAGGCCGCCGGCCCATCTCCTGCCTTGCCACTCCCTCACGCCAACCCGTGATCCACATTCCAAGGTAGGGAGATGATGAATAAGCAAGTCATGCCGACGATCGTGGGCGCGGTCATTCTTGCGCTCCTCGGCGGCTATGTCTACTTCTTCGAGCGTGGAAAGGCACCCGAAGAGGGCGGCGCGCGCCCACTGTCACGAGTGCTCGGCTACAAAGCCGACCGCGTCTGGAAGCTCCAGATCGACCGTGAGAACGATCCGATCTGGATCGTGCGCCAGAAGGATCGCCGCGGCCAGATGTGGCGGATGGAGAAGCCGCTCAAAGCCCTGGCCGATGGCGAGGAGGCGACGCGGTTGATCACCGAGCTCTCCGATACTACGGTCGAGCGCGTGTTGACCGAAAACACCAGCGATCTCAAGCCGTTCGGCCTCGATCAGCCCGCCTGGGAGATCACCCTCGCCACCGACGACGGGAAGACGCATACCCTCCTGGTCGGGGGCAAGGATCCCGGCGGCTCGCTCCTCTACCTGAAGCCCAAGGAGCGGAGTGATATCCTGGTCGTCTCCTCCTACTCGCTGGATGGGCTTCAGATGAAGGTGGCCGATGAGCTGCGCGATAAGTCGGTCATTGGCTTCAAGAAGGAGGAGGTGCAGCGCTTCGAATTGACCGCCGAGGGTCAAACGATTCGTGTCGAGCGCGCGGGCGCCGATGCCTGGAAGATCACAGCCCCCGTGGTTGCCAAGGCGAGGAAGGAGAAGGTCAACTCCATCCTGATGACGTTCGAGCGCCTGAAGGGCACTAAGATCGTCGCGGATAGCCCCAAGGATCTGAAGCCGTACGGTCTCGACAAGCCGTCGGCTACCGTGGCGGTCTGGGTGAAAGGCGAGAAGGAGCCGCGCGTGGCGTTGCTGGGCAGCAAGGACAGCAGCGGCGACCTCTATGCCAAGGGGGCGCACAACCCGGCGGTTGTCACGGTCTATTCCTATGTCCTGAGTGACGCCCAGAGCAAGGTCGAGGATATCAAAGAGCCGGATCCGGAGCCGGAGAAGAAGGAGAAAAAGCCGGCCAACGAGCCGGGGAACGCTCCCGCGGAGAAGCCTGCCGCGAACGAGCCCGCGGCAAACGGCCCGACCATCGATAAGCCGATCCCCAAGAAGGAGGCGCCTGCCAAGGAGTAGCGCCCGATTGGATCGCAGGAAATACATGCCGGCCCGGACTCACGCCCACGAGTCCGGGCCGGCTTCTTTTTCGACAGGGTGGCGGAACTGCCGAGGGAAACACGTTCTCCCTGGTTGGCTGCCGCTACATCTGCTCCAGCACCTCGATGCCGAGGAGATGCAGGCCCAGCCGGAGGGTGCGCGCCGTCAGGTCGCACAGGCGCAGCCGGCTGAGGCGAACGCTCTCCGGCTCCGCGTCGATGACGCGCACGCCGCGATCCCGGTCGTAGAAGGTGCTGAACGCCCGGCTCAGGCCATACAGGTAATCCGTCAGGAGATGCGGGCGCAAATCGGCGGAAACCTGCTGTAGCACGTGCGAGAAGCGGAGGAGCTCCTTGGCCAGGGCGATCTCCGATTCATGCTCCAGCACCAGGGGAAGGTCCGCCGGGAGCGAATCGAACTCCACGCCGGCACGCCGGCCGATACTCCGCACTCGGGCATAGGCGTACAACATGTAGGGCGCCGTGTTGCCGTCCATCGCCAGCATTGTGTCCCAGTCGAAGACGTAATCGCTCGTCAGATTGTGGCTCAGGTCGGCATACTTCACCGCTCCCAGGCCCACGACTCGCGCGATCTCCGCCTTCTCCTCGGGGCTCATCTCGCTCCGGCGCTCATCCTCGGCGTCGATCACCGCCGCGGCGCGCGAGACGGCCTCGTCCAGGAGGTCCTTCAGCTTCACCGTGCCCCCCTCACGCGTCTTGAAGGGGCGTCGGTCGGGGCCGAGAACCATTCCAAAGCCGACGTGGTCGAGCTGCACGTCGTCGGGCACCCAGCCGATGGCGCGCGCCGCCGCGAAGCACATTTCGAAATGCTGGCGCTGGCGGATATCGGTGATATAGATCACCCGCTGGGCCTTCTCCACATCGACGCGGTGGCGCAGCGCCGCGAGGTCGGTGGTCTCGTAATTGTACCCTCCATCCGACTTCCGGATGATGAGCGGCAGCGGGCCACCCTCCCGGTTGGTGAACCCGGGGAGGAAGACGCACACGGCGCCTTCGGCCTCCACCGCCAGACCGCGCTCCTGGAACTCGGCCACCACCTGTGGCAGCATCGGGTTGTAGAAGCTCTCGCCGCGATCCACCAGCCGGATGCCGAGGCGCTCGTAAATCTCGTGGGCATGGCGCAGCGACTCGGTGCAGAAGACCTCCCACAGCCGGCGGGCCACCGGATCGCCCGACTGGAGGTCGACCACGGCGCGGCGGGCCGCATCGGCAAACTCCGAATCGGCATCAAACCGTGCCTTGGCCTCGCGATAGAAGCTCTCCAGGTCATCAATGTGGAAACGCTCGGGGTGCTCCAAAACGTCCGGCTGAGTCTCACGCACGTGCTGGATCAGCATGCCAAACTGGGTACCCCAATCACCGACGTGGTTGAGGCGCAGGACATCGTGGCCCTCGAACTCCAGGAGGCGCGCGATCGCGTCGCCGATGATCGTGGAGCGCAGGTGCCCGACGTGCATCTCCTTCGCCAGGTTCGGGCTGGAGAAGTCGACGATGATCCGCTGTGGATCCGCAACCTGTGGCATCCCCAGGCGCGGGTCGGCCTGAATCGCCTCCAGCTCCGCGGCCAGGAAAGAGGGCCGGATGCGGAAGTTGATGAAACCGGGGCCGGCAATCGAGGGCGGCTCGCTGAGCTCGCCGACATCCATCGCCGCGACGAGCTCAGCGGCGACGTCACGCGGCTTCTTGCCAAGGCGCTTCGCTAGGCCCATCGCCACATTCGACTGGTAGTCTCCGAACTTCGGGTCCTGGGTCTGGCGGACAAGCGGGTCTACCTCAGCGCCGTCGGGGCCGAGAAGGTGGATCAGGGCTTGCCTGACAATCGCTTCAATGCGTTCGGGAATACTCTTCATGCCTCTAGTATAGCACATTTTGAGGCGGTCGTGGCCGGTTCGGCGCGTCCTATCCAGCCGCTCGCAGCCTGCATCCTGGCAGGAGTTCCATTCCGGGAAGGGGTAAGATCATAGCGCGTGCTGTTCCAGGCGATTGCCGCAGCACCGTTTGTCCTATCGGGTTTGTGGCTATAGTGAGCGTGCGCATGCGAACGCGCGCAGGAGGCAGGGTGGCCGGACACGCGAGCGCGACCGGCGCCCACCGACCGGCATTGGGGATGCAATCGTGAACTGTCTATCCTATGCGAGCCGCCATTTGGCGCGAGGGGCCTTCTTCTGCGCCCGGCAACTCTGGATCTCCGCCAGCGGCCGGGATTCCATGCGTCACTACGGGATACTCTTGCTCGTCTTGCTGGGGTCCGCGTACCTGATGGCGGGGTTGCCGGCGCGCGCGCAAGCCGCTCCGGTGAAGCCGAGTTTCCTGGAAGAGGAGTGCCCCGAGGAGTTCACCCTCCTGGGGCAGGTGCGCGGTCTGAGCGGCAAGAAGAGCGCCACGCTCTTCTTCAACTATACCGATGCAGCACATACCCTCGCGGTGCAGCTCTCTCGAAACCAGGCGGTCGTCGTGCGCCGCGATGGTGGCGCCGGGCAGCGCCTGGCCTCGGTGGCCCTCCCGGTGGGCAGGCAAGATTCCTTGGAGTTCGCCGTGAAACGCCGACGCTGGCGGGTCACGCTGATCTGTAACGACCGCGTGGTCGCCCAGTGCTATGATGACTCCCTCACCGGAGGGCGCGCGGGCTGGCAGGCGGATCCAGGAGTCACGATGGATCTGCGCCTGCAAGCGACAGAACCGGTCCAATTCGCGGACGACTTCACGCGCGGCCCGGGCGAGGCCGGCCAATGGGAGATTCTCGCGGGCACGGGCCAGGTGGCCGAGGTGGCGATCGCCAGGCACGGGAAGGATGTGGGCCGCTACAGCAGCAACGCCTTCTCCTGGACAGCGAGCGCGCGCCCCATCGCCATGTCGGTGGCCGGCTACTGGTTTTGGGACAACTACGCGGTGGATGTCTCCGTGAAGCCGGAGGGCCGTGGCGCCGTGGGGATCGCGGCCTACCTGAAAGATGCCGATAACTTCCTCCTCTTCCGCTGGACGGCGGCCACGGAGGGCCAGCCCGGTTCCGGCGCGCGCGAGATCCTCCGTGTCGAGGGCGGGAAGGCGACGCTCCTGGCATCGCGCCCGGGCGGCTTCCAGCCCAGGCAGTGGTACCGGCTGCGGTTCACCGCGTGCGAGGGCGTCTTTACCGCGTCGATCGATGGCGAGGAGGTGTGCCGCGTTCGCGATGCCGCCTTCGGGCAGGGTCGGATGGGGCTCTACGCCCGAGATACCGATCGCGTCGTCTTTGACGACGTGCGCGTGGTTGCCACCGACGCCTTCTCGGATTCATTCGATGCCCATGAGCCGGGCAAGTGGCAGAATCTGGGGATGGCCTGGAAGGCAGACACGCGCGGGCGCGCGCGCGTCTCCGGCGCGGGCGAGGGGATCACGATCACGGGCCGGCCGGATTGGAGCGGCTATGCCTTCGGCGCGGATGTGACCCCCGGGAAGGCAGAAGCGGTCGGGCTGGTCTTCGCGTACCGGGGCCCAGGAGAGTACGCGCTCTTCCGGGTGCCCGCCAGCGGGAAGGGCAGGGCGGTGCTGCTTCGCGTGCAGGGAGGCAAGCCGGTGGTGGTGGCCGAGTCGCCGGCGGCCGTCGTTGCGCCGCGCCGGAGCCGCTTGAAGCTGGAGCTGCGCGATGGCCAGGCGACCGGGTTCATCGACAACCGGCCGGTGGTGGCCGGCGTCGATCCCGCGTTTGGAGAGGGAAAGGCTGGCTTCTACGCGCGAGGTCCGGCGGGGGTGCGCTTCGAGAAGGCGAGCGTGTGGTTCTCCGTGCCCGAGGGCGACGAGCCTCGCATCGAGGCGCAGTTCGCGCGCGAGCAGACGATGGCGGGATGGGCGAGCGCCTCCTCCTCCTGGAGCCGCGACCCGGGCGGATCGGGGCTTTTCTGGCACACCGGGTTCTTTCCGGGCGATGCCTCGGTCTCCTGGGAGCTCCCGGGCGGGAACGCACCGCTCGACGTGGTGCTCACCCTGAACGCCGATGGCTCCCGCACCGAAACAGGCTATCAGGCCGTCCTGAGCGTATCCGCGCAGGGCGAGGCGCGCCTGGAGCTGAAGCGCCAGGGGCAGAGCGTGGCCACGCAATCTGGCCGGTGGGAGCCGGGCAGCCCGCTGCGCGTGTGGCGATCGGGCAGGCTGATCGCGGCGGCCTTGGGCGACGTGCTCGTGGCGCAGTATCAGGACCCGCAGCCCCTGACAGGCGGACGAATCGGCCTCCGGTGCAGCCGGGAGGTCAACTTCGCGTCCGTCTATCTTTCAACCCTACACGTGCTCGACTGCACCTTCAGCGGGCCGCCCACGGAGTGGTGGGCTCCCCGGGGCGATTGGGACGTGGTCCAGCGCTGGCCATGCGATGAGCGCTGGTCCTTCTTCGGCTCGCGCTGGGGCGAGACGCCGGTGCTCTGGACAAAGCGCTCCTTCGAGGGCAACCTGGTCGCCGAAGCCTGGGTCGCGCTTCTGATGGACGCGCCCGAGGATCCGAAGGTTGGCTACTCGCATCCGAGTGACCTCCACCTCACCCTCTGCGGCGACGGCAAGGACCTCTCCAGCGGCTACACCTTTCAGTTCGCGGCGGACAACAACAGCGTGACCCGGCTCCTCCGTCGGGAGCAGGTGGTCGCGGAGAACAGGCAGGTGCGCATGATCAACCCGACGCGCACCAATCTGGCGTTCCAGCGGCACTGGTTCCACCTGCGCGTCGAGAAAGAGGGAGCGCGCCTCCGGTGCTATGTCGATGGAAAGCTGGCGTGCGACTACACCGACCCGCAGCCGCTGCCCGGCGGCCAGGTGGCGCTCTGGACCTCGCGCAACGGCCTGATGGTGGCGCGTGCCCGGGTCTGGGCTGAGAAGCCGGGCCGGCGCAACCCGCTGGCCGCCCTGCCGGTGGCCCCCGCGCCGCCGTCCAGTGCCTCTTGGAGCCTGGGTGCGACCTCACCGCCCGCGCTCACGTGCGATTTCGAGCGCGGCCTGGGCGGCTGGACCGCCGAAGGCGGCGCGAATGGCCCCGTTCTCTCGCTCGACCGGGAGAGCCGGGCGCAGGGGAAGCAGAGCCTGCGCGTGACCAACCCGATTTCAGGCGGCAGCCTGGGCGCCCTGTGCGGCATCCGCCAGTTCGACGCGGTGAAGTTCCCGATTCTGGAGTTCGACTATCGGATGGACCCGCGAGCGCGCGTCAACCTCTACCTCCGGGTGGGCCGCCAGGCGATGGTGCTCGGGCTGTCGGCGGCGCAGCTGGCGGAACCGTCGATCCCGTCGCTTGGCGCCATCGAGGGCTTTGTCGCCGACGGAAAGTGGCACCGGGCGCGTATCGATCTCCTCGGCGCACTCCGCCGGTTCTATCCCACGGCCACCACGATCCTCGTCGAGGATCTAGCGGTCCGCAGCCCCGAAGTGGAGTACCTGCGCTCCGGCTTCGGCGGAAACACCTGGGGCGTAAGCTATCACCTGGACAACTTCCGGCTGCTGGGCGCCCCGGAGACAAAGCCGGAAGACGCGAAAGCGGTGGTGGTGAGGGAGTAGCCGCGCGCCGGCCTGGCCGGCGCCTGATTCACGGCAGCGTGTCGCTCGTGAAGTAGAGGAGCGAGCCTGCGGCCGCGTCGACCATCCAGGTGAGGCTGCCGGACGTCGGCTGGATGATCTGCGCCGGCAGCCGCTCGGGCTCATGCGGGCCGTGGAGCACCTCTTGCAGCCGCTCTGCCTTCGCGGCGCCGGTCACCAGGAACAGCACGTGCGCCGCGGCGTTGATTGCCGGCGGCGTGAGTGTCACCCGCCACGGAACGGATTGCCTGGTCTCGACGGCCATGACCCACTGGTGGTGCTCGTGTAGCGCGGGACTCTCTGGGAAGAGCGAGGCCGTGTGCCCATCCTCTCCCATGCCCAGGAGGACCAGGTCGAACCGGGGGAGGGATTCTGGAACGAAGAACGCGCGCAACTCGCGCTCGTAGTCGGCCGCGGCGTCCGGGGGCGGCAGCTCGCCCTGGACGCGATGGATATTCTCCGCCGGAATCGCCGCGTGGCGCAGCCAGACGTCCCAGGCCATGCGGTAGTTGCTCTCGGGGTGATCCGGGGGCACGCACCGCTCGTCTCCCCAGAAAAGGTGAACTCGCGACCAATCGACACGGCCAGCCTCTTCCGGCCGGGCCAGCCGGGCATACAGCGCCTTCGGCGTGGACCCGCCAGAGAGCGCCAGGCAAAACCGGTCCCGGTGGGCCAGGGCGTCGCTCGCCAGCGCGATCAGGTAGTCAGCAGCCGCCTCCGCGACCGCCTCCGCGTCTGGATACAGGCGAACATCTCGCGGTTCCATGCCTCCTCCTGCCAATGAGCCGTTCAAAGGCGAGCGGGCGACGCGGTTTCACTCGAGGTGATCACAGCAGCCACGGCGCCAGACGCGCCCGCTTCGCCGGATCAGGGCATTCGCTCCCTCCGGCCCCCAACTCCCAGCCTCGTAGATCTCCAGCGGCGGGGCATCTGGGCCCTCCCACGCCTGCTGGATTGGGTCGATGAGGCGCCACGCGAGCTCGATCTCATCCGCGCGCGTGAAGAGGGATGCGTCGCCATTCAGCGCGTCGAGCAGCAGGCGCTCGTAGGCGTCAGGGAGGCGCCGGCCGCGCAGGATGGAGCGGTAGTGGAAGTCCATATCCACCGAGCGCAGCTCGCTGGACGAACCCGGCTCCTTCATCTCGAACTTGAGGTGAATCCCCTCATCCGGTTGGATGCAGATCGTGAGGACGTTGGACCGCAGGCTGCAGGTAGACGCGTCGTCGAGCAGGAGCCGCGGAGGGCACTGAAACTCCAGGCTCACCTCGCTGCTCTTCTCGGCGAGCGCCTTTCCGGAGCGCAGGAAGAACGGCACGCCCTGCCAGCGCCAGGTATCCACGTACAGCTTGAGGGCGGCGTAGGTGGCGGTTTGCGAATCGGGGGCGACGTCGGGCGTGTTGCAGTAGCCGCGGTACTGGGCGCGCACGGTGTCCGATGGCAACACCGGCCGGATGGCGCCGAGCACCTTTGCCTTCTCGTTGCGCACGGCATCGGCGTTGAACGAGGCAGGCGGCTCCATCGCGACGAGCGCGAGGAGCTGGAGCAGGTGATTCTGGAACATGTCGCGGAGGACGCCCGCTTGATCGTAGTAGCGCGCCCGATGACCTACGCCCACGCTCTCCGCCACGGTGATCTGCACGCTGCTCACATAGCGCCGGTCCCAGACTGGCTCGAAGATCAGGCTGGCGAACCGGAAGAAGAGGATGTTTTGCGCCGTCTCCTTGCCCAGGTAGTGATCGATCCGGTAGATCTGGTGCTCGTCGAAGACGGCGTGCAGGTCGCGGTTCAGCTGTTGCGCCGAGGCGAGGTCGTGCCCGAACGGCTTCTCCACGATGATCCGGCGCCACCCGTCGTCCTCGCGCGCCATGCCCACGGCACCCAGACGCTCGACCGTGGGAGCATAGAGAGAAGGCGGCGTCGCCAGGTAGTAGAGACGATTTGCCGGGCCATTCTCTCCCTGGCGCACGAAGGCCCGGAGGCGGGCGTAATCCTCATGCACCAGGGCATCGCCGGGCACGTAATGGATGTGAGTGGCGAACCGCTCCCAGGCCGCGCCGTCGAAGCTGTTGCCGATGGTGTGCGCCGCCGACTCGCGCAGGAGATCGCGGAAGTGCTGGTCGGCATAGGGCCGGCGCGAGAATCCGATGATGCGCGTGTTGGCGGGCAGCCGCTCCTCCTGGAAGAGGTGGAAGAGCGCCGGAATCAGCTTCCGCTCGGTCAAGTCGCCCGAGGCACCGAAGATGATGACCGTCGTCGGCTTGTCGTCGGTCTTCCTTCGCTCCATGGATCGCCCTCCTCACGACGCGGACTTCACCGCATGTCCCCCAAACCCCTTGCGCATCGCCGCGAGTAGCTTATCCGCGAAAGAGGCCTCTTCCTGCGACCGGAAACGCTCCGAGAGTGCCAGGGAGATGACGGGCAGCGGCACGCCCTGCTCAACGCCCTCGATCACCGTCCACCGGCCCTCCCCGGAATCCGCGACGAACGGGGCGATCCCCTCCAGTTCGGGGTTCTCTTCCAGCGCGTGGGCGATGAGATCGAGCAGCCACGAGCGCACGACGCTCCCAAAACGCCAGATCTCCGCGATCTGATGGAGGTCGAGGTCAAACTCCTCCTTATGGTGCATCAGGTTGAAGCCTTCGGCGAACGCCTGCATCATCCCGTACTCGACGCCGTTGTGGACCATCTTGACGAAGTGGCCGGCGCCGTTGGGCCCCACGTGCCCCCAGCCGCGATCCGGCGCGGGCGCGAGCGTCTCGAAGAGCGGGCGCAGCCGCGCGACTACCTCGGCCTCGCCCCCGATCATCAGGCTGTAGCCTTCCGTGAGCCCCCAAATCCCGCCGCTGGTGCCCACGTCGACGTAGTGGAAGCCCTTCTCTTTGAGGAGCGCGGCGCGGCGGATGGTGTCTTTGTAGTTGCTGTTCGCGCCGTCGACCACCGCATCGCCCGGCTCGAGATGGGGCAGGAGATTCTGGATGGCGCTCTCGGTGGTGTCGCCCGCGGGAAGCATCAGCCAGACGATGCGCGGCGCCGAGAGCTTGCCGGCGAAATCGGCTAGTGAGTCCGAGGGCACCGCCCCAAAGGCGGCGGCGGCCTCCACCGGCCCGCGACTCCGGTTGAACACCACGACGCGGTGGCCCCCGTTGACCAGACGCCTGGCCATGTTCGCGCCCATGCGGCCCAGCCCGTAGATCCCGACTTCCATCGTTCACCTCGCTCTTTCTGCAAACGTCCAGAAGCCCGATGCCTCAGTATACCACAGCCGCGGCCCGCTCGTCACGCCGCCGTTCCGCGGACGTGCGCCCGGCTCGGGCAGGCTCCAGAAAGGATGGGGTGGCCTCGAAAGGGAACCCTTCACACGGCGGATGCATCCATAGTATGGGCATGAAGTGCGGCGTGCGCGCTGATGCCCGTTCAGCGGCTCTTGCCGTTTCACTTTGAATACCAGAGATTTGCGGATCGCTCATGGTTGTCGATATTCATACTCACGCGTTTCCCAACGACCTTGCCCCGCGTGCCGTGAAAAAGCTCTCCGAAGTGGCGCGGATCCCAGCGCGCACCGATGGCACCTGCGAAGGCCTGCGTACCTCGATGCGCCGGGCCGGCGTGGATCTCTCCGTGATCATGCCGATTGCCACCAAGCCCACTCAGGTGCGCACGATCAACGCCTGGGCGGCGGAGGTCAACGCCACCTATGAGGATCTCCTCTCCTTTGGGACGCTTCACCCGCTCCAGGAGGATTGGGCGGAGGAGATCGAGCGTCTGGTGGCCGATGGGATCCGGGGCGTCAAGCTGCACCCGGATTACCAGGAGTTCTTCGTCGATGACGCGGCGATGATTCCGATCTACCGGGCGCTTGCCAAGGCGAGGCGCATCCTGCTCCTCCACTCCGGCGTCGATATCGGGATTCCTCCCCCAGTTCACTGCACGCCCGACCGCTTGGCGCGCGTGCTAGATGCCGTGCCGGAGCTCACCGTGATCGCGGCGCACATGGGAGGCTATCTGCGGTGGGAGGCCGTGGAGCAGTTCCTCATCGGGCGCGACCTTTACCTGGATGCATCCTACTCGCTGGCAGATCTTGGCCCCGACGCCCTGGTGAGGCTGGCGCGCGCCCACGGGATCGAACGCGTGCTTTTTGGAACCGATTCGCCCTGGACAGACCAGGCGACCGAGCTGGCCGCCTTCCGCGATCTCCCGCTGAGCGAGGAGGAGAAGGCAGCCCTCCTCGGGGGCAACGCCCGGCGCCTCCTCGGGCTGAGCGCCGGCTGAAAGGGTGAGTGAGGGCCTGCAGGCCGCCCAGGCGCCCGCCGAGCCATCCTCTCGTGGGTCTGCAGACCCTCACAGACGGAAGTTCAGGTATCCGTGCTCACCTTCGTGGTAGCCAGGTGCGCGGTCACGCGCCTGCTACCATGGAAGCGCGCAGGAGCCCGAATCGCGCGTCTACCGTAGGGGTCCGCTTCAGAAGCGAGGGGCAGAACTGCAAACGACCAGGCTCTGGCTGTTCCGCCTGTATGATAGCAGGCCACCGTCACAGAATCGTCACAGATTCCCCCGAGAGGGCTACGAATCCGCCGGATCGGAGGTCCCCACCCGTGCCTGCCCTGCTCGATTCGCCCGCAGCGCCGCGCGGTAGCTCACCAGCTCCTGAGTGAGGCCCTGGTGATGCCACACGGCTTTCACCAGGCCGACCCCCTCGGCAAACCAGCCCTCCGCGATGAGAGCGCCCTTCGCATCGGTCTGAATCACGCGGACGCACTCCTGGTCGCCAGCAGGCACGGTGATCTTCTCGAGCGGCCGCGTTTCCCCTAGGGATTCCCACGACCACTCGGCCTGCCATGGCCCCTCGCTTCCCTCGCCCGCCGGGTGGGTGAGAATGCCCGAGGCCGTTGTGGTCACCCACGCCTGCGTGGAGAAACCGCCTGGGTACTCCGTCACCACGCGAAAGATCCCCTCGGGCCGGGCGGGGTGCACCTCGACCACGCGCGTGACCGCATTGACCTCGCTTCCATCGCGCGCGCGAAGCCGGTAGGTCCACTCATCGCCAATGGCCAGCGGGAACCGGGGCGTAGGCACCGAGGGCGGCGGCATGGACCAGACTGGATCCGGGATGGGAAGCGCCGTGATCTGGGGCCGATCGGGCGGTGCTGCATCGAGTTCGGCAGCCAGGGCCTCCAGCACGCGCTTCCGGCGGTGCGTGTTGGGGTGGCTCATGAGGAACTCCGGGTGCCGGCTACGTTCGGCGAGCTGGAGCAGCGTCTCCATCGCCTTGAGCCCGCCCTGGCGATCAAAGCCGGCACGCACGGTGTAGACCAGCCCCTCTCGGTCGGCTTGAAGCTCGTCTGCTCGGGAGAAGCGCCGGCTGAGGATAATGTGGGTCAGGTCTCGCCCCAGGGCGCCGAGGAGACTCCCAAGGGGAGCGGTGACCACGCGGAGGATCTGCGACTTCTCGAACTGGCGCAGCGCGTGCCGGTGCACGGCGTGAGCGATCTCGTGGGCCAGGATGAACGCGAGCGCATCGTCATCCGGAACCCCTTGCAACAGGCCCCGGAAGACGTAGACGAAGCCGCCAGGAAGGCAGAACGCGTTGATATCGGGGGTATCGATCACTTTGAAGCTGAAGGGGAGATCCGGACGCCCGCACACGCCGGCAATGCGCCGTCCAATCCGCTGCACGCGCGCCGCCAGAATCGCGTCTGTGGAGATGGGGTACTGCTCTTCGATGATCTGCGCAGCCTCGCGCCCGATGCTGATCTCCGCGTCCAGGGGAAGGATGTCGGCTGAGGCAGGCATGCCGTGCCACAACACCGCTCCCAGCAAGACTACCACGGCGACGAGGGGTCTGATCCGGTTCATCGGTTTTCCACCTGCTCCGCCTGCGCGCGCAACAGGCAGGCCTTCCCTGCGGGGCTGTTCCCGGCATCAAAGTGGATGCGGGCCAGTGCCAGCCAGGCCCGACGGTGCCCCGGGTTCTCGCGCGTCAGTCTCTCCAGCAGCTCGCGCGCTTCCGCCCGGCGCTCCAGGCGCAGGCAAGCCATCGCCCGGGCATACTGGGCATCGGGGGGAGCAAATCCATGCTCAAGCGCGCGTTCCAGCATCTCCAGGCCCTTTTCGGCAACGCCTAGCTCGATGAGCGCCGCGCCTGCCTGAAACAGCGCGGGCGAGCTGTCGGGAGCCTGCCGCAGAACGCGCAAGCTGTTCAGCAGGGCATAGTCGAGCGCCATCTCCGGGTGCTCGAAGGCGTCGATGGCCACCCGCTTCGGCGTGAGCGAGAGCGTGCCAACCCCGGTGGGGAGACGCGTGCCGAGCAGACGCCCCTTGGAGCGGCCAAGAGTGACGGCGCGTGCCAGGGCTTCCATTGCCGACGCCTCCTGACCGGTTGCCAGGAGCGCGAGCGCCAGACCGTGTTGGACACGGTAGTCGTAGCGGCGGGCGGGCGCGGCTGCAACCTTCCGGTAGGCCTCCAGGGCGGGGGAAAACTCCCCGAGCCGCCGGTGGCATTCGGCAAGGGCGAGGCAGGCCTCCAGGTTCTCCGGGGCCAGCTCAACCGCCAGGCGATAGTGGGGGAGGGCGTCGCGATCCTTGCCTGCGGCAGTGAGGCAGATCGCTAGATCCAGGTGGCCCCAGGCCTGGGCGGGGCCAAGCCGCAGTGCCTGGCGATAGGCGGCGGCAGCCTCTTCGTAGCGACCCAGGTCGAAGAGCGCCCGGGCCAGTCCGGCGCGGGCATCGGGGTTCTCTGGCATCTCCTTCACGGCGGCTCGTGCCCGCTTCAGATGGAACTGCTGGGCGACCTCGTTTGGCACCCGCCCGCTCTTTACCGCGCGGGCGTAATAGCGGTCGGCGGTCTGTAGATCCGAGCGCGCCAGGTGGGCGCGCGCCATCGCCAGGAGGAATTCACGTGGCAGCTGACCTCGCCGGGCGCTCTTCTTCTCCACCTCGGAGAGCGCGTCGAGGGCGCGCTGAGTCTCACCGGCGGCCAGGAGGGCCATGGCGTAGTGCGAGGTGGTCGTCTCCGGGTGATTCGGGTCGGCTGCAATCAGCTTCTCGAAGGCGGCAATCGATTCGGCGGGCCGGTTGAGCCGAAGGGAGAGGTGGCCGATCCGCGCCCAGAGGGAGGCGCGCTCCGGCAGGGCTTCCGCCGCGCGGCGATAGTGTTGCAGGGCGTCCGCCAGCCGGCCGGCCTGCTCCAAGTCGAACGCGTGGCTGGCTAACTGGGCTGCGGCGCGCTCCTCGGGTGTCTGCGCGATCTGCAGCAACAGGTCCCGGCGCCGCGGGAGCTCCACCTCCTGATAGCGCCCGTCGCGGTCGAGCCAGAGGCGGAAAACCGCCCACTCCTCACGCGGACGCTTCGGAACCTCCAGCGTGGCCTGGAAGGTGCGAGTCCCCGTCTCCGAATCGGGTTTTCCGACAGGTCGCATCTCGAACTCATCCACGCGGAAGATCCTATTTGGGGTGTAGCATCCGGAGGAGTAGCGGACGCCGTCATCGGGCAGTCGGAAGCGTGCCGTGAAGGTGACCTTCTCGCCAGGCGCGGCGATCCGTGGCTCCAGCGTGAAGGCGAGCAACCGCTCTCGCGTGCGGTTGGGCGGCGCCGATGATGCCTCGGGTGTGCCCTCGCGCGCGAGGAGGATATCCACCGAATGGAGCGAGAAACGCGTGGCCGAAGCGACCTGAGCTGTCACGATGCCGAGGAACGGCTTATAGCCAGGCGCATCCACCTGCATCAGGCATTGGCGCGCGTCCACCACGCGCGTCTGCTTAAAGAGGCCCCACGGCATCAAGAGCCCAATCGGGAAACCTTCGACCAGACTCATCACGTCCAGGTGCGATGACTTCCGCCCGATGCGCGCGCGCACCTGATAGCGGCCTTCGGCGTTTGTCTGGCCCGTCGTGGGCCCCCGATCCGCAAAGGCGCCCCCTTCCTCGACGACGACGCGCGCGCCAGCAACAGGCTCGCCCGTCGCCCCATCGAGGACGTAGCCGGTTACCCTGCCCCAGTCTCGGGCGATGGCGAGACGGGTTTCGCTTGCCGCCAGCGCCCCGCCGGGCGCGGCAAGCAGCGCAACACAGAGACACACCGCAATCGACCGCCGATAGCTCATGCGCACCGCAGCTTTCTACGAAACCGCCACAAGATCTTGCCGGAAGCCTATGCTGAGGACGCTTTGCGCGCGAAGTAAGTTCAATCGGCGTCTGGCTGATCTGGGCGGAAAGCCCGGCGCAGGGGTGCTTCCTCCGGCGGACAGCTGGAGGGGCTACATCGCGAAGTGGTTGCCCAGGTAGTGCTCCTTGGCAACGGGGTCGTTCAGGATCTGCTCCGGCGTGCCGGCAGTGCGGATCTTCCCTTCGACGATGATATAGGCGCGGTCGGTGATGGCGAGCGTCTCGCGGACGCTGTGGTCGGTGATCAAGATGCCGATGCCGCGGTTCTTCAGATGGCGGATGATCTCCTGGATATCGGAGACGACAATCGGATCGATGCCGGTGAAAGGCTCGTCGAGGAGGATGAAGGTGGGATTGGTGGCCAGGCAACGCGCGATCTCCACGCGCCGGCGCTCGCCGCCCGAGAGGGAGAAGCCCATCTCCTTGCGCAGGTGGGTGATCGTGAACTCCTCCAGGAGCTGGTCGATGCGCTTGTCCTGCTCGGCGCGCGAGAGGCGGTTCATCTCCATGACCAGGCGCAGGTTCTGCTCGACGGTGAGCTTGCGGAAGACGGACGCCTCCTGAGCCAGATAGCCGATTCCGGCACGGGCGCGCTGGTACATCGGCAGGCGCGTGATGTCGCGGTCACCGAGCATCACACGCCCGCGGCGCGGGCGCACCAGACCGACGACCATGTAGAACGTCGTCGTCTTCCCGGCGCCGTTGCGCCCGAGGAGGCCGACGATCTCCCCCTTGCCAACCGAGAGGCTCACGCCATCAACGACATTGCGCCCGCGGTACGTCTTGACGAGCTCATCCGTGGTGATCTGCACCCCTGTGTCACCCTTCCCCTGGTCGGGGCTCTGGCACGAGCCGAAGCCCCTCGCGCCCGCGTGATGAAGCGCGAGCGCGCGCTACTTCAGTCGCCCTGGGCCGAAATGGTCCCCTCATAGCCCTCGGCGGTGCGCCATACCTGGCCGTGCTCGCCTTCCAGCGTCATCGGCTCCATGGTGGCGCCCGCCGCCTTCGGCGCCGGCATTGTCAGGTGCACGCCGCCAGATAGCTCCGCGATGAGAACGCGCTGGTCGCCAGTCAGCTCCTGGGCAAACCGGTTATAGATCATCACCTGGTTGCACCGGGCCGTGGTCTTTTCCAGTTGTTCGCCGTTCTTGCGCGAAATGGTGAAGCGGACGTTCCCGGTCGCCTTCAGCGTGTCGAACTGCCATTTGGAGTCCACTTCGGCGGTGGCCTGATCGGCGTGGTGCAGCTCGACCGATTGCCCCGCGCCCTGCGCCGTCGCGCGGACGTTCTTGGCAAAGTTGAGTAGGACCTTGCCGCCGCGCGTCTTGAAGCCGATCTGCCCGTCCGCGGAGACCTGGCCGCCGGGCCACTTCACGCTGGCCGGCTTCTTGGCCGGCGCCGCATGCACGGCGCACACGCCGGCCAACACGGCCACCAGCGCCATAAGCGCTTTTCTATCTGCCTTCATGATTCCCACTCCTGTATTCTCTATCTGTTCCGAGGCACTCTTCTTGCCTGCGAAGAGATCGGGCGCGCGTGAAATCAGGCTGCCAGCGACGGGTGTCGCGATCCCCGTCGCTTATTGTGAGAGCAGCTGGCCCTCATCGAGCCGCGGGTTCGTGATCAGGCGCGCCCCCTCCATCTCCACGCCATCCACCTTCAGGCGGACCGCACCGGTCGCGTCAACCACCGCGCGCTTCTCCTCCTCCACCGTCAGCGAAACCCGCTCGCAATGGAACGAGCGCGTCCCATCCGGGGTGCGTGCGTCCACGCCGCCATACAGCGCGAGACGCTTCCTGGAGTAATCCGCCTTCACCTGCGCCGCCTGCGTCTCCAGGGCCAGCTTCCCCGCGGAGTACACGTTGCATCGCACCTCGCGCAGCTCGGCGATCCCCTCGGCGGCGGCTCCCGACCCGCTTTTCGCTTTCACCTCCCAGACCGGCAGGCCCTCCGGATCGGAGAGCGTCCAGGAGACTCCCGACGCGCGCAGGCGCGGCTCGAAAGGGCGCTCCGGGCGTGGGGGTTCTGGCGGGCGCTGTGCGGGAACGGATGGACGCCGGTGGCAGCCTGCCCCTCCCAGCATGAGCAACCCCGCAACCATCGCCAGGAGGGCGCGGTTTCTCTTCATCTTTCTATTAGACAACACGCGTGCTTCCCCAGTGTCACCACCCGCCGCTATCTCACAAAGCGGTACTTCACCAAGGTCCAGATCGCCTCGAGGCCATCGCGCCAGGTGATCTTCTTCCCCTCGGCAAGCGTCCTTGCCTGGTAAGAGA
>JAAZEM010000086.1 GCA_012512265.1 Armatimonadota bacterium
TGAGACGAGTTGTCGGTGCGTTGCTGCTGTGCCTGTTCTGGGGCTCCGCCGCGTGGGGCCTCGACGTGGTCCGGGACGGGAAGCCGGTCGCGCGGATCGTGGTGCCGGATGAGGCCGACAGCTACACGACCCGGGCGGCGGGTTGGATTCGCGACTACGTGAAGAAGGCGACGGGCGCGGAGCTTGCTGTGGTCCCGGAAGGCCAGGATACGGGCCAGGGGCCGCGGATCGCTCTCGGCGCCACGAAGGCGGCGCGCCAGGCGCGCGTTCGCGCCGATGATCTTGCCTGGGACGGCTGCCGCCTCGTGGTGAAGGGCGATACCCTCTTTCTGGTGGGCCGCGATGAGGATGGCGTGGGTAAGGCGGATTACAAGGCGCCCAAAGGCACCTGCCGCGCGGCCACCGCGTTTCTGGAAGAGTTTTGCGGCGTGCGCTGGCTGGCGCCCACCCCGCTCGGGGAGGTGGTGCCGCAACGGCGCGACATCTCGGTTCCTGATGACCTGAACCGGGTGATTGTGCCGGCGTTTGGCTACGCCAATGGGCGGCTGATCTACGGTGTGAGGACTCCTGCCTCCTACGCCAACAACTTCCGCGAGGCGCTCCGCCTCTACACGGCCGGCGGGCACACCTGGCCTGTTTTCGTCCCGCTGGAGCGCTACTACGAGGAGCACCCGGAGTACTTCGCTCTCATCAATGGACAGCGCAGTAACAGTCGCATGAACCACCTCTGCACCACGAACCCCGACGTGAAGCGCCTCCTCCTAGAGGGCCTGCGCGGCAAGTTCGATGAGGGCTATGACTGGGCGCAGCTGGCGCAATCGGATGGCTACCGCCGGTGCGAGTGCCCGAACTGCGAGGCGATGGACAACTATCGCGAGTGGGGGCGTGGCGATGCGTTTCTCTTCAAGACGCTGGCCGAGAACCCGTGCGAGCGCGTCCTGAAGCTGCATCGCGATATTGCCGAGCAGTGCCGCCGGTCGCATCCCAATAAGAAGGTGCATATCCTCTCTTATGGGCCGACCACCATGCCCTCGCGCGCGTTCGATAAGTTCCCGGACAACGTCGTGGTCGAGCTGTGCAATACGGATCCGCGCGTGCTCGCGGCGTGGAGGGGCAAAGCGAAGGCCTTTACAGCGTATGTGTACTACTATGGTACTTACAACGCTCCCGGGCCAGGGCCGAAGTTTACCGCGGCACAGGCCGCGGAGGAGCTGCGCCGGCTGCGCGATCACCAGATCCAGGGGATCTACTTCTGCGGCATCGGTGAGTGCTGGGGGCTGGAAGGCCACTCCTACTACGCGTGCGCGAAGCTTCTGGGCAATCCGGATCTCGACCCGCAGGCGCTCGTCGCCGAGTATTGCAACGGTCTCTACGGCAAGGCTGCACCGGCGATGCTTCGTTTCTACGAGGCGCTGGATAGCGTGGTCTCCCTCTACTACCCCATGAAGCGTCTCTCTGGCGGCCGGCTGGCCTCGTTGAATACGGCGGAGGCAGCCTACATCGCGATGTACCCCCCGGCTGTCCTCAGCCGCCTGGAGAGCCTGCTGCGCAGTGCCGAGCAACTTGCCGACGACGAGCGCAGCCGGAAGTGGATTGGGCTGACGCGCATCAGCTTCGACTACGTGCGGCTGACGGCAACAGCCTACACCCTCTACCGTGCCTACCAGACGAACCCCAATCGCGCCGTGCTTCTCCAACTCCAGGACGCGGTGGAGAAATGGCGTGCCCACCGCGACCGAATCCTCAACCTGGATAAGAAATCGGTCGCCGAGTGGTTCCCCGGCCATGCCTCCTGGGTCGATTTCTTCAAGACCAAAGGCCACCTCAACTCGGTGATCCGCGCGCCGTTCGATTGGGACTTCGAGAAGATGCTCGCTCGCTATGCCGCGGGCACGCCCCAGGGCCCTCCCCTGCTCCGGGTTGCCCGTGCTCCCAAGCCGCCGGTGCTGGATGGTATCATCCACGAGGAGGAGTGGAAGCACGCGACGCCGGTGGAGGTGGGCTTGGTGAGCGGCGGGCCCGCTCCCGTGGAAACGAGTGTGCGCGCGGCGTATGATGACCGGTGCCTCTACGTGGCGTTCACGTGCGCCGAGCCGCAGATCCAGGCGATGCGGCGCACCGGACAGAAGCGCGATGGCGCGCTCTGGAATCTGGACTGCGTTGAGCTGTTCCTCGATCCCGAGAGTATGGGCACGAAGTTCCTGCACTTCATCGCTGTGCCCGACGACGATGCCCGCTATGATGCCCGCCGAGGGTATATCGAAGACCCCGTGCACCCGCTCTACGACCGTGAGGATGTGAGCTGGAACGCGGAGTGGCGGCATGCGTACGTGGTGGACGCGGCGAATGGAAAGTGGTGCGTGGAGATGGAGCTCCCCTTTGCCAGCCTTGGGATAGCCCCGCCTGCTCCTGGCACGCGCTGGAAGGGCAACTTTGGCCGCGAGCGGTATGCGGGCCTGAAGGGGGGCAACGATCCGGAGCTTTACCTGTGGTCGCCCAACGAGCTGGGCACCGGCTTCTGCGAGCCGCTCTGCTTCGGGGAGATCCGCTTCGAGGCGGCCGGCGCGCGCTGAGCAAAGAGACGCCCGGCGTTCCCGACGGGTGGCCGGGAGTTCCCGGGGAAGAGAGGCCACGTGTAAAGGGGTGCTGTTCCATGGTGTGATCGGACACATGGCGTGTCTGTGGGGGGAGCCACGATGGAGAGCTGCTTGATTCGAGGGCGGGGCACTGATGGCGGAGGCGGGGGGGCCCTGCCGCGCGCCGCTGCTCGACGAGACGATGGGTGAAGAGAGGCCGGGGGGGCCGCCGCGTCCTGGTCACGGCGGTGTTCCTTGCCATGCTAGCCGTCGGGCTCCCGGCGCCCCTGCTCGCGCGGGTGGATGTGCCGGACGCGGAGACGCTGGCACCACTCCATTACGACTTTCGGCGGAAAGGCCCGGCTATCAAGCGGGAAGATCGCTGGGAGGAGCTCACGCGCGGGGTCAACCTGGCGCTGGGTAAGCCCTACCGTTTCGATCGCCAGCCCAACTATGGCGTCACGCGCGATGAAGGCGATGTCTGGCAGCTCACCGACGGCAAGCTCGTTCCAGGCGACAAGATCTGGTTCTCGAAAGAGGCGGTGGGCTACCAGGGCGCCGACCCGCCGGCGACGATCTGCATCGACCTCGGTCAGGTCTACCCGATCGACGCGGTGGTGGCGCGCGTGCAGGGAGGTGGCGCCTGGGAGGGCAGCTTCCGCTACCCGCTGCAGTTCGACGTCTACGTGAGTGACGATGACCGCACCTATACCCGCGTGGATAGCGTGCGCAAGCGGGAGTATCGCGACCAGCGCGGCGCACTCTTCGATCTTCCCGAGAGCACGGGCGCTCAACCCCCTGGCAATCCCCTCCCCCATCCCTTCCACTTTGGCCGCCTCCGCACACGCGGGCGCTATGTCGCCTTGCGCATGACGCTTGCGAGCGCCTATGGTGCCCTGGACGAGATCGCCGTCATGAAGGGGGACCACGACCCGGCAAAGGTCACCTTCGATCCGCAGCAGGCGACCACGCTCCTCTTTGACGCCGTCGAGCTGCTCTATCCGCGTGACCGGATGCGGGTGCCCACGAACGTCGCGGGTGGCTTCTCCTTCGCCGTGCGCGACTCGCGGCGCGATACGCGCCAGCCGGTCACCTTCCATATCGATGTGCCGGCCGCTGTTACCCTCTCCTGGTCCGGCTCCGCATCGCTGCGTTCTCAAGAGCACGCGCGCGATGGCCGGCCGTATCGCGAGTACACGCTCACCACGGTGCCATCGAGTGGTGGACTCTCTTACTTCTACATTCAGGCGCGGCCCGGGGCTCTGGGTCCGATGTACTTCTACGCCGAGCATGAGGGCGTTCGGCA
>JAAZEM010000087.1 GCA_012512265.1 Armatimonadota bacterium
CTGGAGCGCCGCGGGATCCGCGTCTATGCCCACCGCCGCATCCCCGGATACCCGACAGATGTGGACACCATCGTCAGTGATGAGGGCTACGGGGCGAATGAGCATGTGGAGACCGAGGCCCCGCTGGTCGTCGTCACTGGGCCGGGACCGGGATCCGGCAAGCTGGCCACCTGCCTCACCCTGCTCTACCATGACTACCGCCGCGGGCGAAAGTCTGGATACGCCAAGTTCGAGACCTTTCCGATCTGGAACATCCCGCTGAAGCACCCGGTGAACGTCGCGTATGAAGCCGCCACGGTCGATCTCCGCGACTTCAACCTGGTGGATCCGTTCCACCTGGAGGCGTATGGAGAGACGGCGGTCAACTACAATCGCGATGTGGAGGCGTTTCCCGTGCTGCGCCGCATCCTGGAGCGGATCACGGGTGGCGACCCGATGTACCGGTCGCCCACCGATATGGGCGTCAACCGCGCCGGCTTCGGGATCGTGGATGACGAGGTCGTGCGCCAGGCCGCGCGTGAGGAGATTGTGCGCCGCTACTTCCGGGCGGCGTGCGAGTACGCGATGGGCTCCATCGATCGGGATGCCGTCAACCTGGCCCGGATGAAGATGGATGAGGTCTCGATCACGCCCGAGGATCGCGTGGTGGTCCGGGCGGCGCGCGCGGCGGCGCTCGAAGGCCCGGTGCGCAAGAATAAGGGTAACGATGGGATCTTCTGCGGCGCCGCTATCCAGCTTCAGGATGGCAGCATCGTCACGGGGATCAACTCGCCCCTGATGCACGCGGCCTCCAGCCTGGTGCTCAACGCGATCAAGCGCCTGGCCGGCCTCCCCGAGAAGCTCCACCTCCTCTCGCCGGCGATCATCGACTCCATCCGCACCATGAAGAGCAATGTGCTCAATGCGCGGTCGGTCAGCCTCGATCTGGGCGAGACGCTGATCGCGCTCAGCATCAGCGCGGCGACCAACCCCACCTCGCAACTGGCGATGGAGCAGCTTAAGGAGCTGCGCGGGTGCGATGTGCACATGACGCACATGCCCAGCCCGGGCGATGAAGGCGGCCTGCGCCGGCTCGGCGTGAACCTCACCAGCGAGCCCAACTTCGCCACCCGCGACCTTTTCGTGGCTTGATCTGGAAGGCCGCCGCGTCCGCCACGGTGACCAGACCCAGACGGAGCGCAGACACTCCGAAGAGGGGCAGGCCGATCAACACCGCCGGAATCACCCCCCAGCGGAGACCGAGCCAAAGCCCGGCGGCCAGGATCGCCGCTGCCGCGAGCGCGCGAGCCGCGGCCATCACTTCCGAGCGCCCGAAGAGCCCGGACGGGCAGGCACGCAGCGCCGCGCCGGCGAGGAAGAACTCGGTCACGACCGTTGCGCCAGCGGCGCCCAGGTGTCCGAAGCCGGGGATGAGGCAGTAGTTGAGCGCCGGATTGAGCAGCGCCGCCACGGCTCCCGCTTTCGCCCACGCCGCCTGCCGGTCGGCGCTCTGCAACACCATCACAAAGAGCGTGTTCACGTACATGCACGCCAGCCCGGCGGCGAGGATCCGCAAGGTCGGCGCCGTGCCCGAGAACTCGCTCTCGGAGTAGAGGAACTCCACCAGCGGCCCCGCCAGGACCGCGGCGGGCACACAGACGCCCGCTGCAGCCGCGCACAGGAGCCGGAAACTGCGCCGCACCGCTTCCTGATACGACTCCGGGTTGTTCTTCCACAGGCGAGAGAGGACCGGGAACGCGACCGTGCTGAAGATGTGTGGGATGAAGAAGAGGGCTTCGAAGAGGCGGTAGGCGGCGCTGTACCAGCCCACGGCCGTGTCGCTCGCCATCACCGCCAGCATCGCGACATCCACCTTGTCGTAGATCTGCGCGAAGAGGGCGAAGAGAAAGAAGGGGAGCGACTCGCGCACCATCTCCTTCAGGAACTCCGCGCGCGGCGCCGACCAGCGCGGGTGCACCAGCCGCCACACCCAGTAGGCGGTCCACGCGAGGTGGATCACGCCCACGCCAACCATCGCCCAAGCAATCGGGATCAGCCCGCCTCCCGCCGAGAGAAGCGCCAGGATGATCGCGGCCTCCAGCACCTTTTCCAGCACGGATCCCCAGGCCTGGTAGTGTACCTGCTCGAGGCCGCGCAGAAAGCTGTTGAGGAACGCCGTCGCCGCGAAGAGAATCATCCCCACGCCGAGAACCCAGGCGAGCTGGACCACCTCGGGTGGCCGGCGCAGGAGCAGCACCGCGCCAATGAGACAGGCATACGCGGCCAGGGCGGTCACCGCTTGCAGCAGGAGCGCGTGGATCAGATAGGCGGGAGCGCGCGAGCGGTCGCGCCTATCTGATCCACGCGCGTGATCAGCGTCGTGGCCCCCAGCTCGATGAAGAGCGCGAAGATGCTGATAAGAGAGAGCACGAACTGGAGCCGGCCGTATCCAGCGGCGCCCAGAGCCCGGGGCATGTAGAGCGTGAGCACCAGCGTGGCCGACCAGGTGACGCCCTGCGAGACCATCATCGCGAGGGCGCCGCGCGCCATCGAGCGCGTCGCGCTCACCGGTGCATCCATGCCGCACCTCCCCGATGCGCCAGACGAGAGAGGCATACCCCGGGCCGCAGTGCCGCCCGGATGCCGTGGCACGCCCCGCGCGCCGCCAGGTGACCTCCCCGGGCCAACCCTCTTCCCTCGGCGCGTGCCCTCTCTGCGTCCATCGCATGGAGTCGTGCCCGATCCTCCCAGGCCAGGAAGGCAAGCTGGCGTCGCTGGCCCCACGAAAGCGGGAGAGTGCGCAGGGCCTCGCGCTCCACCCGGAGCGCCGCGCCAATCTGCTGGCGGGTATCGTTCGAGAGGCTGCTCTCGCGCACGCGATAGTGATAGAGCGGCCTTGGAACATAGGCATACGTCTTCCCGCCGGCGAGCAGGCGCAGCCAGAGGTCATAATCCTCGCAGTGCCGCAGCTCCTGGCGGAACCCGCCGGCCGCGATGAGCGTGTCGCGCCGGGCCAGTATCCCGATGTAGCACCACGTCTCATCGAGGAAAGTGCTCAGGTCGCGTTCTCCTGGAACGGGCGTGGAGATCGCGAAACGCCGGAGGAAGCGCGTTCCGTCCCATAGCCGGGCATCAGTGGTGGCGAAGGCGGCAGCGGGCGAAGCATCGCGAAGCGCGTCCAGCAGCACCTCGATCCGCGTGGGATCAAAGGCGTCGTCTCCATCGAGAAAGGCGACGTGCGTTCCGCGCGCGGCAGCCAATCCGGCGTTGCGCGCCGCGCTCGGGCCGGCGTTCTCCTGGCGGATCAGGCGCACCTCCCTCCCGAAGCGCCGGACCACCTCCGGCGTGTCATCCGTGGAGCCATCATCGACCACGATCACCTCGATCCGGGGATAGCTTTGCGCGAGCGCCGAGCAAATCGCGTCACCAATGAACTCTGCCACGTTGTGGGCTGGAATGATGATGCTTACCATCTCCTCGCCCTCGCCCGCCGGAAGAGGTAGAACCACGGTGACAGCTTGGCCAGGAAGAGGGGCAGCGAAGCTTCCGCAGTGTTCACCCGGTCGAGGCACCACCGGTGATAGTCGAGCCCCTCGCCGGCGCACGCGGCGCGGTAGCCGGCGGCGCGTGCCGCCCGGCGGCAGCGATCATCCACCTGGCTGTAGGGATAGGCCAGGATGTGCACGCGCTGGCCCAGCTGGCGCTGTAGATCTAGGCGCGACCCGAGCAGTTCCTCCGCGAGGGCACCCTCGTCCAGGAGCGGCAGCTCGCGGTGAGTGCGGGTGTGCGAGCCGATCCAGTGCCCGCGCCGGGCGAGATCACGCGCCTCTTCCCACGACATCAGGGGAAACCCGTCGTCCGCCGCCACGTCGGCGTCCCAGGTGGCCTTCCGGCCGATGTAATCACTCACCAGGAAGAGGGTGGCCCGAAACCTGTAGGCTTCCAGGATGGGCGCCGCGATGTGGTACGTATCGGCATAGCCGTCATCGAAGGTGATGGCGACGGGTCGAGGCGGCAGAGGCGCTCTCCCATCCAGCCATTGGGCGATCCGCTCGGGCGAAACGGCGTGGAAGCGGAGGCGATGGAGACAGCGCATCTGCGCCTCGAAACGCTGGCGTGAGAGGGTGAAGCGGCGCAGCAATGGGTCGCGCTCTCCCTCGCCGATGCGGTGGTACATGAGGATCGGGGGCCGCCAGCCGGCCCGGTGCCGGATGCCTGGCCGCGGGCTCACCGACGCCCACGCAGCGCCATTCGCCGGCGCGCCTCCCGGGCGAGCGTGCCCAGGTGATGGTTGCGCCACAGGAACGGCTGGATCTGGGTGGCCCACCAGAACGCGGGCACGCCCGCGAGCGTCTTGCGCGCGACCAGGAAGCGGTCCAGAACGGTTACCTCCCGCGCCCATTGCAGCTTGTACTCCTCTCCCCCGCGCCCGGACGTCGTCGATCACCATCGCCTCCAGGATGTGACCGGGGCTGTAATCGGCATAGCTGGCGGCAAAGGTGGAGATGTAGCCGAGGATGCGCCGGCCATCCAGAAAGTAGAGCCCGATGCTGACCGGGTCACCGTTCAAGGCCAGCCGGCAGAGGTAGAGCTGCCGGGCGCGGAGGAGGCGCTGGCAGAACGCCTGGAGCCATGCGCGGTACTCCTCGAAGCAGAACATGCTTGTCTGGCCGCGCGCCTGCCAGCGGGCCACATGGATCTTCGCCATTTGCGCCAGCATCTCGTCCACGCTCTCGGGGTGGGCGGCCACCTCAAAGGAGAGGACTCCCTTCTCGCGCAGCCGGCGGGTGCGCCGGAGGATGTTGTCGCGGCGCTGCTTCGAAAGCGACTTGCGCCAGTCCTCGGTGAGATCCATGTATGGCGCGATGTCGTTGCGCTGGCGAACCAGCAGGATTCCCGTGTCGCGTGCGGGCAGCAGGCGCGTGACGTTGCCCTGCTCCGGCACATAGCGCAGGTCGAGCACGTGCCAGTCATCGCACTCGCGGAGCGCGGTCCAGAGCGCGCCGAGATCCTGGGGATACTCCGGATCGCTCAGCGCGTCGCAATAGTCAGAATCGTTGTCGGCGGCGAAGCGGAGCACGCGCAGTGAAAGCGGTCCGAAGCCCCGGGTATGAGCGCAGAGGGGGAGGACGGCGGTCAGGCGGTCTCCCCTGCGCGCGACGAGTATCTCCATCCGATCGCAATGATGGTAGCGGAGCCAGGTGCAAAGCCAGGTGTGACTCTGGAAGATGCGCGCCTGGGGGTCACGCTGGGCCAGGGCATTCCAGGCGTCGGCCAAGCTCTCCAGATGCTCCACCGAGAGAACGCGTTCAACCTGGCACCGGTCGCCTGACGGGCCGAATTGTCGATCGTCACTCATGTTGGCATCCAAAATACCATCCCTCCCATAGAACGCCGCGCCGCCGATGGCGTGAAACCGCGGCCCCTGGCGACTTGCGAGCCGCGCGTCCGCAAGAAAGGTGCCAGGAAGCCGTGGCGCCTGTTCCGGAAGTGCATCGAACACGAAAGGTTCGTCCGAACCATACGTGTCCCCACTTGGTGAGTCGGCTGCGTCAGGGGAAGCCCTCCTGCCTCCCGCATCACGCGAAGACGATTGCTCTTTCCAACCCCTTTCATCTGGAGCATCCGCGGATCACACAACGATCGCCCTGCGCGGATGGCAGGCATCTTGCCGTGTCGGACGGCATGAGCTACGCCAGGCTGTTTCGCGTGTTGCTGCTTCTGATGGTGCCGGTTGCCGCCGTGTCGCTGATCCGGCACGCCGGCGCGGAGTCGTCCGCGAGCATCGTGGTGGATCAAGCGGGCTATGCTCCCGACGAGCGGAAGCTCGCCTTCGTGACCGGTGCCACCGGGCGGTTCAGCGTCGTGGATCCCCGCGGGCGCGTGGTCTTCTCCGGTGCCCTCGAGCCGGCGGGGCATGCCGTCGATGCCGGGAAGAATTTTACACGCGCTGATTTCACACCGCTGAAGACGCCGGGAGTCTACATGATTCGGCTTCCCGGAGGCGCTCGCTCGCCGCGGTTTCGCATCGATTCTCGGGCTCATGATGAAGTGATGCAGGTCGCGATTCGCGCGTTCCGCGCCCAGGAGTGCGGCACTGCGGTGCGTCTGGGGCTGCCCCAGGACCATCCTGCGTGCCATCTGGAAGATGGCACGCTCTGGGAGGAGCGGAACCGTCGGATCCCCACCGTGGGCGGCTGGCATGATGCGGGCGACTACGGCAAATACACGGTGAACGGGGCCTATTCCGCCGGCCTTCTCCTCACTCTCGCCGAGCGCCGCCAGGGCGATCTGGCGCGCAGCCTCCTGGAGGTCACGCGTTGCGAGCTGGAGTGGCTGCTCACGATGCAGGCGCGAGATGGCGCCGCATACCATAAGCTGACGGCCGTAAAGCATCCGGGCGTTCTCCCGCCGGAAGGTGATCGCTCCCAGCGCTATCTCTTCCCCGTCTCTTCGACCGCGACAGGCGATCTGGCGGCTGCCATGGCGATAGCGGCGCGCGCGTACGCGCCGGTGGACGCGGGCTTCTCCAGGCGCTGCCTCGAGGCTGCGAAGGGCGCCTGGCGATGGCTGGAAGCGCACCCGGAGCCGCTTCTCTTCCGCAACCCCCAAGGCGTGAACACCGGGGAGTACGGCGATAAGGACGACCGCGACGAGCGGCTTTGGGCGGCGGTGGAGATCTACCGGACCACGGGAGACGAGGCCGCGTTGCGACGCTTCCGGGAGCTTGCGGAGCCGCGCCGGCCCGCGTTTACTTATGCGGGCTCGTGGGGCGATGTCGCCAACGTCGCCCTCCTTTCCTTCCTGCAGGAGAAGCGGGTGGATGAGGGCGACCCGCTCCGCGCCCGGATCCAGCGCGACCTGATCTCTTTCGGTCGGAGCCTGGCCGCCCGGTGTGCCCGACACCCGCTCGGAGTAGTGCTCACCCCCAAGGATTATTACTGGGGCTCCAACGGTATTGCACTCACTTACGCGCTCCTTCTCTTGGAAGCGGGAAGGCACGCTCGGGATGGCGCGCTGATACAGGCGGGGCGCGACCAGGTGCATTATGTCCTTGGTCGCAATGCCCTGGGAATCTCCTTCGTCACAGGCGTGGGCGAGCGGTGCGTTCGCAATCCGCACCATGCTCCGTCGATCCTGACGCGGGGCCAGCCAGCACTTCCGGGGTTGCTGGTGGGGGGGCCTAATCACCGGCAGGCGAAGCCGCTCTCTGAGTTCCCGGCGACCGCCTACGTGGATGATCCCAACAACTGGACCGTGAACGAGCCAGCGATCAACCTGAACGCGGAGCTGGTGCTCGCGCTGGGCTTGATGGATTCCTGGGAGAAGTGAGCGCTCCGCTACGGAGCCCGCGCGGTTTCGGCACAGTGCGTGCAGGCGCCAGCACTGGCCCGCGTGGGCGGGGAACGGAGGGAATACCGTGCAAAAACCATCCTCTGGCTCGTGGGAGTTCTCGCTCTCTCGCGAGCAGGCAAAGTGGTTCTATATCGGCCTGTGGGGTATCAACGCCTTCTTTCTGGTGACGAACGTGGCGATGGCGGCCGGGTGGCACCCGCCGCTGAACACGATCGCTCGCCTGTTGGATATGGATAAGCCCGGCTCGCTTGGCAAGTGGTGGCTGAGCGCCCAGCTCATCGTCGTGAGCCTCGGGGCGGTTCTCCTGGCCGGCAGAGGCGCAGGGGGCGGAAGCCGGATCGTCCGCTGGGGGTGGCCCTGCCTCGCGCTGGTCACGCTGATCATGTCGGCGGATAGCGTGGCGCGGATGCGCCAGGATATTGAGGGCGCGGTTCGCAACCTGCTGCCTGCGGGCAAGCTGATGGGGATGGAGCTGAACTGGACGGAGGTCTTCGCTCCTGCGATCCTCGGGTTCGCGCTCTTCCTGGTGGTGTTCGCCCGGCGGGTGCTTGGCGATCACCGGCACAGCCGCAACCTGGCGTTGTGGGGTGTTGCCCTCTGGGCCGCGTCGATCGTGCTCGAGGTGATCGAGTGCTCCATTCTCTACGGCAAGCCGGTGGCTCTCGGGATTCGGGCGTTCGAGCCGGCAATCGAGCAGACTTGCCAGGTGGCTGGCACCACGCTCCTGGTGATGGCCTTGATGGAGCTGGGCTTCGCAGGTACGGCACGCCAGCCGGGGAAGGGGAGCGCGCTCGGGTCCATCAAGGGCAAGATCGCTTCATGAGGGGAGCCGTGACCCGGCTCAGCGGCATCTGTTGTAGTCCCCAGGGGCGGGGTTGGAGAGACGAGAATGAGTGAGACCATCTGGGACGCGAACGTGCGGCCTGCGCGCCGGATCGGCGAGGGCACGTGGCAGCTGATTGCCGCGTCACTCAGCCTGCTTTTCGGCCTCTTTTGCATCCGGTGGGCACCCCTGCTCGCCTTCGAGGCGGCGGCCGCGCTGGCGCTGCTGGCGCTCTGCATCGCCCGCCCCTTTACCGGATTGCTCGCGGCTCTCGCCCTGACGCTTGGCCTGGACCAGATCGGCATCTCGACGAACGGGCCGATAGAGCTCGACCCCTTTACCGAAAAGACGCATTTCTTCGTCAACCTGAACAGTGTCGCTCGCCTGCCGGGCTTCTACCTCAACTTCATGGAGGTGATGCTGGTCACTTGCTGGCTGAGCTGGAGTGTGCGCCGGCTAAAGGCGGGCACGCTCCAGTGGCGTGGGGGCGCGCTGGCGCTTCCCCTGGCGATTCTGGGGCTCGCGCTCGTCGCCGCGGTGATGCGCGGTGTGGCGACGGGCGGGCTTTGGAAGATCGCGCTCTGGTCCACGCGGGGGCTTTTCCAGCTCATCATCGTCTACCTCCTGGCGGCGCACATGATGGAGAGCCGGTCGCAGGTGCGCGCCCTCTTCTGGACGATCATCGGCGCGCTCATCTTCCGCGCGCTGATGGCCTTGTACCATCTGGGCGTCATCTTCAAGTTCAGCCTGGAGAGCGTCGACTCGGTGACGACGCATGAGGAGGGGATCTTCTTTGCCTCGATGCTCCTCTTCTGGATGGTGCTGCAGATCTACCGGGCCGAACCGGCGCAACGCCGGACTCTCGCCGTGCTGCTCCCCCTCTTCGTCATCGCTTTCATTGCCGCCAAGCGGCGCGCGGCGATGGTGGCCCTGATCTGCGCCATTCCCTACCTCCTGATGATCGTGGACTGGCGCCGGGCACGCCGGCTCCTGATGGCCGGCTTCCTGGCGTTGCCGCTCTTGCTGGTCTATACGGTGGCATTCTGGAACAGCACCTCCACCGTGGCGCTTCCCGTGGCACTCGTGCGCTCGCTTTTCGTCGCGGGCCAGGTGGGGCGCATGGAGACTTCGAACCTCTACCGGCTGGTAGAGAATGAGATCCTCACCTCGCGCATCCGCCAAAGCCCGCTCACCGGCCTGGGCTTCGGCCACGTCTTCGTATACGGGCGTAGGACGATTGTCGATGAGTCCGGCAAGACAATGGCCACCGATCTCGCGGTCAGCACCTTCCCGCTGGCACACTACATCGCGCACAACCAGATCCTGTGGCTCTGGGCGATGGGGGGGCTGCTGCTCTTCGGAGCGTTCTGGTTCTTCGTCACCTTCGCCGTCGCCCACGGCACCCGCCTGGTACGCACGCTGCAGACGCCCTACTTCAAGGCGGTCGCCCTGCTGGTGACGCTTCTCGTCTGCATGCAGATGCTCGTCTCCTACGGCGACCAGCAGCTCACGGAGTACCGCACTATGGTCTACCTGGGCCTGCTCCTGGGCACGATGGTTCGTCTGCCGGCCATCGAGCGGCAGGAGGCACTCCAGGGAGGGAGCGCCTCCAAGTAGCCGCGCCCTAGCCCTTCACAGCGCCAACGTGGATGCCCTCGATGAAGAAGCGTTGGCCGACGATGAAGACGAGGAGCATCGGGAGGATCATGATCACGGAGCCGGCCATCAGCAGCGTCCACTGAACGGTGAACATCTCCTGGAACGACGCGAGCGCCACCGGAAGCGTGAACATCTCCTTCTCGTGCGTCACGATGAGCGGCCACATGAAGCTGCGCCACGACCCGATGAAGGTGAGGATGGCGAGGGCGGAGAGCGCCGGCTTGGAGAGCGGGAGAATTACATTCCGATAGATGCCGAATGAGGAGCAGCCGTCGATCACTGCCGCGTCCTCCAGGTCGGGCGGGATGCTGAGGAAGAACTGCCGGAGGAGGAAGGTGCCGTAGGCGCTGAACATCGCGGGGATGATCAGGGCATAGTAGGAGTTGATCCAGCGGAGCTCGCGCAACAGGATGAAGACCGGGATCATCGTCACGGTGGAGGGGACCATCAGCGTGGCGAGGTAGCCGAGGAAGATCTTATCGCGCCCGAAGAAGCGAAGGCGCGCGAACGCGAACGCGGCGAGCGAGCTGGTGAACACCTGGCCGGCGGTGACCGCGACCGTGACAAAGGTGCTGTTCACCAGTGCGCGCGCGAAATCGATCTCCACCCACACCTTGTGGTAGTTCTCCCAGTGCAGGCGGTCTGGAAGCCATTGCGCCGGGTCGAGAACATCGGCAGTGGGGGATTTCAGCGAGGTCGCGACCATCCAGAGGAGAGGCACGACCATGCTGATGCCCACCACGCTCAGGAAGAGATAAGAGAGCCCGTGCGCCAGGCGCCGGGAAGTGGTGCGCGAGAGACTAGACATAGTGGACCCGCTTTCCCCCGTATCTCCAGTTGATGAGAGTGACGACCAGCACCAAGCCGAAGAGGACGACGGCTATCGCGGCCGCGTAACCCATGTTGAACCACTCGAAGGCGTGGCTGAAGATGTAGTAGCTGATGGTCGTGGTCGCGCCATCAGGGCCGCCGCGCGTCATAATATAGGCCGCGTCGAAGCCGCCCTGGAAGCCACCGATGACGGAGGTGATGAAGATGAAGAAGGTGGTGGGCGTTAGCAGCGGGAGAGTGATGTGCCGGAAGCGATCCCAGCCGCTCGCGCCATCCACATCGGCGGCCTCGTACAGCTCCGGGGGGATCCCCTGCAGGCCGGCGAGATACAGGATCATGCTTGTGCCGCCCATCGCCACCCAGAGCTGCATCATCATCAGGGATGGCTTGGCCCAGGCATAGCTCTTCAGCCACGCCGGACCCTGGATGTTCACCAGCGAGAGAAGGTAGTTCAGCAGGCCAAACTCCGGGTTGAGGATCCACATCCAGAGGAGCATCACGCCCACGCCCATGCAAATCGTCGGCAGGAAGAAGATGGTTCGGAAGAACGTGCGCCCGACCAGCTTCTGGTTGAGCACCATCGCGAGCAGCAGCGATGCCGCCATGTTGATCGGAATCCCCATCATTAGGAAGAACGTGTTGCCCAGGTACTTCCAGAAGCGCGGGTCGTTCGCGTGAACCTTGCCCTCGTCGGTGTACCACCCGAGCAGGTCCACGAAGTTGCGAAGGCCCACGAAGCGCGGGGGATGGAAGAGGTCCCAATGGCAGAGGCTGAGCAAAAAGCCGGCCAGCACCGGCAGAAGGGTGAAGATGAGGAACCCGATCAGGTTGGGCGACAGGAACGCGAGCGCCGTCAGGTTCTCGCGCCACTTGACTGGCGTGCCCTTTTTCCTCATGCGCCTACCTCCCCCGGGCGATTGCGCGGTTGATCGCCCTTTCCGCGCGTGCGACGGCCACTTCAGGCGTGGCGCGCAGGCAGTTGACGCTCTCGTTGGCGTTCCACCAATGCTGCAGCAGCTCCGAGAGGTGCGCCACCCGAGGGAAGGGATAGAGGGCGTCGCTTGCCTTCAGCAGGGCGGCCAGGTTGGCCGGGCGCTCGCGGTTAGCCGCGATCACCTCCCGCGCGATCTTCAAGTTCGTGGGGAGGCCGCGTTGCGCCATGCTCCGCTGGAACTCCGGGCCAAAAAACTCCTTGCAGAGGAGCCACGCCTCGTCGGGATGGCGCGTCTCCGAGGAGATGAGCACCGCCTGGCTGGATGCCCAGTAGCCGCGCTGGACCACCTTCGGGCCGTTGACGATATCCCAATCGATCTCGCGGCACTGCTCTCGCAGCGCGGGCAGATCCCAGGTGTACATGCGCATCATCGCCGCGCGTCCCTGGCGGAACGCGGCGTAGATGTCGAGCCCCTCCTGCTGGATGGCATCCGGCAGGGGGGCCACCCTCCATTTATGCGCCAGGTCGAGGTGAAACTGCAGGTGGCGCACCATCTGCGGCGTGTTGCAGCACGCGCGGGAACCATCCTCCGCGAGGATCTGCGCCCCGAACGCAGAGCAGTCGAGACCGCCGCGGAAGCCATACTGGTCGATGCGCCCGTCGCCGTTCCTGTCTTTGGTGAGCCGCTTTGCCTTCTCCAGGAACTCCTCGAGGGTCCAATCGTCGCGCGGATAGTCGACGCCGGCTTCGTCGAAGAGCTTCTTGTTGTAGGCGATGAACTCCATGTCCACACCGAAGGGGATTCCGAGTTGCTTCCCCTCGATGCGGTACCACTGAATCGCCTGCGGGAGGTACTCCTCGAGATTCAACTCGCGCGCCACTCGGTCGGTGATATCGAGGAAGGCGCCGCGGGTGGCAAACTCGGCGAAGCTCTGGCCCATCCACATCAGGTCCGGCGCGTTGCGCCCGGCAATCATGACGAGGACTTTGCGGTAGTAATCCTTGGGGATCTCCAGCAGGCGCACGCGGATTCCCGGATGCTTGCGCTCGAAGCGCGCTACCGTCTCGCGGTAGAGTGGCCGCGTCTTCTGGTCCGCTGGATAGGCCAACACGAGGGTAACCTGGTCGCTCTCTGCCTTCTGACGGGTGCAGCCGGCAGCCAGCAGGGCCAGGAGCACCACCAGCAATGCCAGTGCCCAGCGCTTGTTGGATGCCATCCACGGCGGTTCATTGCTGCCGCCGACCCTGGCCTCGCAGCGCGTGCGTCTCTTGCATAGAAGCATAGGCGGTAGCCCCCTGCAGAGGCGATCCTCTGCTCCGAGCGCGCGCCGGCGGCTGTCGGGGCCGCGGCGCTATCCGAGACAGAAGTTGGTCAGAAGTTTGCTGCTCGCGGGCAGGTTCCTCCCGAGAGATCGTGCTTGCCAC
>JAAZEM010000088.1 GCA_012512265.1 Armatimonadota bacterium
CGCGCCATCCCTCGGTTTCCCGCGGCTGCCGTGCTGTCGCAAATCACATAGGGTCCCAGCACAATTCGCCCTCTTTCGAGCGCTCCCTTCACCGGAACGTGGACTTCCACGCCCTAGCGCCGGCCCTCGTCGCGCCCGATCCGGCTCGCAACTCACTCCACATCCGCGCAATACCGTCGGAACTCGCAGTCGGTGCACCGGGCGCGCACGCCAGTCGGCCCGGGCCGGGATTGAGTGTGGAGCATCGCTCGCACGCTCGCGGCGATCTCCAGCGCCTGCTGCCGCTCGACCGGACCGCATGCCAGCTGCTGGAGCCTCCCGGATGGGAGCCGGCAGATGAACCCGCGGCGCACCGGCCGCTCCATCCTCTCCTCGATGAGAAGCGCGTACGCCGCCACCTGCAGGCGGTGATTCTTGCTCACCGGCCGCTCCGTATGCTTGAACTCCACCGGCACCGCCTCGTCCGGCGTCAGCAGCACCAGGTCCACCTGACCAGACAGCCCCAGCCGCGGTGACTCCAGATCCACCCGGAAGTGGCGCTCTCCGGAGTGCAGGCCATAGCGCCGCAGCTTCCGGCGCATCTCCAGCGCCTCCACGTGCTGCTGCGCGTCCACCCCGTATTCCATCTTGAACGTCACCGGGCGGGGCACCGGCACCACCATCGTGTAATAGACCACGCGCGGGCAGTAGGCATACTGCCGGATGTCCGTCACTCGCACCAACACCGAGTGCCCACCCGGTGGCACGGCCAGAGTGTTCTCCACCGCGGCCTCCCTTCACGAGCCCACGGGCGACGTTCCAACGATCGTCCGCCGGCGCAAATCCTTGTCGCAGACGGGGATGCACTGGGCCTGCCCTTCGTTGCCAGCGAGCAGCTTGCGGATCCTCAAGATCAACTCCTGCGAGCGGTTCTGCGTCAGCTCGCCCATGAAGGCGCTGTATTGGATCCGCGTGAGCCCGTAATCCAGGCAGGCATCCGCGATCTTGGCGCGCACCCGGTCGTCCACGACGTCGTAGATCACCAGCGTCACCATGATGCCACCCCGGGGTAGGGGACGCGAGTGCCAGGCCTCCGGGGCAGCCTTCCCGCCGCGCCCGGGTGAATCGGGCAGGCAGTCCCTTTACCAGGCGACCACGAACGCCTTGTAGTCGCCCTCGCGCCTCAGGAAGGTGGCCAGGTGGCCGGCCTGCCGGGCCAGGATCGTCCTCAGCCGGCACCGCTTCCCCTCGTATGCGTGCGTATCCTCCAGGCGTGCCAGGACGCGCGTCGCCACCTCCTTGCGTGCTCCTGGCGCCAGCCGCGGCGGCTGGCCCTCCTCGGCGATCATCTCCGGTCGGAAGCCTTTGCCAATCATCGCCAGGATCGTGCGGTCGACTACCGGAGCACGGAACTCCTCCACGAAATCGAGGACCATGCTCGGCTTTCCCGGGCGGTCCACGTGCAGGAAGCCCGCGAAAGGTTCCAATCCAGCCAGGGTGAGCGCGCGCCACGCCTGCGAGTAGAGGACGCCATACCCGTAGTTGAGCATGGCGTTCACCGGGTCGGTCGCGCCCCGGTGCTCGCGCCCCGGGAAGTCAATCCGCCCGGCGAGGAGTGCGCCCACGGCTTCCCAATACTGTGCCCCCGCGCGCCCCTCGATGTTGAGCACGCGGGAGCGGATGGAATCTACCTGCGCCTCTGGAATGCTGGCCAGCTCCTCGAGCAGCGCCTCCATGAAGGAGACGCGCTCGGCGACCGCGGCGAACACCTCCGGATCGCGCGCGCGCCGGTACTTGGAGAAGTAGCGCAGGATGTTGATCTGGTTCCGGATCTTGCCTGAGGCGAGCAGGTACGCGAGGATGCCGCCGCGCTCGTCATCGTAGGCGCGCAGCTGCTCGCGCCGCGTGATGACGGTCGCGGTGAGCGCCGGCGAGGAGAGCACGGCCATCGGCTCTCCTCGCCGGCCGAGAAACGTGATCGGAATCCCGTTCTCGGCGCATGCGTTCACCGCGTCGGCTGACAGCGTCGCGCCCTGCGTGCTGACGATCACCTGTCCCACCTGGAACAGGGGCACCTCCTGCAGCGTCTCGCCCCCCTTGCGCAGAACCAGCCGCTGCGAGTGCTTCCCCAGGAAGATGCCCGGGTCATCAAGGATGAGAGAGTTCATCTGCATCCTCCTTAGCCCTGAAGCAGTCCTTCCTCTTCCGTGTACGGTAGATCCACGATCGGAGGTCCGTCAGGGTTTGGCCGGACCTTGCCATCCCGATTCAGCCTGGCGAATTGCCCATAGCGCACAGGCACCAGCAGCTCGTCTGCGGCCAGGGGTTCCATGTCGGCACGCTCGCGATATGCATCCGCCAGAGACGCTGGGAGCACCTCGATACCATCGAATGCTTTGTAGAAGCTGTCCTCCAGCGCCTTATCGGCCTGGAAGGGATAGAGCGTGCCCATAATGGCTATCTCAAACTCTGCCAGCTCGCGCGCGTACTCCTCGCGCCACGCATCTCCGATCTCGCCGGAGTAGATCTCATCCAGCCAAGCTGATACCAGGCCTTCATCCAAGGGGGCGCCTTCCTCGCCAAATTCGCGCTGCAAGAGCTCGACGGCGCGCGCCACCAATCGCTCGTCATAGATGCTTTGGCCGGGTGTCGGCGTATCGAAGATGCAGACGTCACGCAACGGTGCACGGCGACCTCGGTTGACCCGGCCAAATCGCTGTAGTAGAGCCTCAAGAGGAGCAGGCTCGCTGAACAGCAGGTCGAAGTCGATGTCGAGACTGACTTCCACTACCTGGGTCGCAACCATGAGCACCCGGCGGTCACCCCTAGCCACGCGGGTGCCCATCCTCTCCATCAACTCACGCTCTTTGCGCAGGCGGTCTCTTGCGTTGAACCGCCCGTGAAGGAGCTCCACGCGCCAGCCTTCGCCCGGCGGCTTGTCGCGGAGCGCCCGGTACACCTCCTGCGCTGCTCGCACTGTATTGCAGCAGACCAGCGTCGCCAATCCGGATGCGGCTGCTCTCCGAATATCATCCAGATGCTCGGCGAGTACGCCCGGTTGGATGCGCACGCGATGGCGCCGAAATGCGGCGAACGTTTCCGGGGTCGCTGATACCATTGTCACCCCTGGCAGCGCTTCCTCCAGTTGCTCTCGCAGGAGCCGTGGGAAGGTGGCGGACATCAGGCAGAAACGTGCCCGATAGTGAGAGGCAAGGTGCCAAAACAAGCCTACGATCAGCGCGAGCCGTTTCGTTTCGTAAGCGTGGATCTCATCACCGATGAAGAGCCCCCCGTAGGCATCCGCCAGCACGGCCTCGTAGCCCTTCAGACGATACGCCGCCTTCAGTAGCTGGTATGGGCTGAGGACGCGGACCGGAGGGTGATGTAGTCTCGCCAGATTCGCTGCGTCCCTGGCCGCCCGCCCTGCATCCTCCGGGCGATACTCCTGTTCGAGGAATCGCCGATACAGCGCGTGCCTGGCCTTTCCGTGCTGTAGCCCTACCTGATCTTCACCGTAGAGTGCCGATAGCCGGGCCTGCATCGCGTTCATGCTAGCCTGGTAGGGCAGTACGTAAAACAAACGTGGCGGGTGCAGCCGGTGATGGCTTGCCGCCCACAACAGCGCCGACTCTGTCTTGCCGCTTCCCGTGGGGGCAGAGAGCATGATCGAGCTGCTGCTTCTAGCGCATTGCCGTTGATGCTCGTGCAGCGTTTCCCAGGTAACCCTCTGCCCCCATTGGATGGACCACGTGGAGAGCAACTCCTCACTGGTGAGTGCTGGGAGCGCGGGAAATGGCCGGGTATGCGCCGAACCTGCGTGATCCGCTGTGATGTTCAGACCACGGAGGAGAATGGCAGCGCGCCGCGCCGAGCCATCGCTGCAGTCCTTTCTCAAATCATCTACAAGATTCAGGAACTCGCCGAGGAGCTGGTGGGTGCTGCGGAAAGCCCGGTTCTGAAAAACGCTGGTCGTCTCAGGATTGGGGGGGAGGTCGGGGAGGCGTACCCCGGCCTTGGACAAGCCAAGTTCTTCGAACCACGCCTCGCCCGACCGCACCAACCACTCCCAGAGTCCTGTCAGAGACGGCTCTCGTACCTCCCGTATCATGTACCAGAGAGCATCATCCTCTGGGTCACACTCCGCATACTCTCTTTCCAGGAAGTCCGCGTCGCGGTGGTGGGATACTATGACGGCTGCGATCCAGCGCCGGCTCGGGTCTCCTACTGGTGCAACGTAATCTACGAACGCCAGCGAGAGTACCTCATGGCGCATTCCCCACCGGCTGCCGCCTGGGCGCAACTGCTGCTGGAAGCCGCGGGCGGCTTTGCCCCAATCGTGCAGGAAGGTGCCCCAATAGAGACAGTGCCAAAGATCTGGCTCCTCGAGCTCGGTGGCCAGCATCGGACGCAGCTGGTATAGCTGCGCCAGCCGCTCCAGCACCGCGGCGGTGTGGGCGATCAGCGACTCACCCTCGCGCGCGCCGCCTACAGGGCTTTTGGCCCATACGTCGCGCAACGCGGGGATGTCAGGCAATGACAGACCAGCCTTCTTAGGGAAGGTCGCCATCATCACTTTCCAGCAGCGAGTGAAGCCACACGCCGCGCCGCAGCCCGCGAACTTCTGGGCTCTCGGGGTCTACCCAGTGTGCCTTTGGGCCACGATCCGCGTAGCGCAGCCAATGCTCGCCCTCGTTCGTGAAGATACGCTCCTTCACGACCAGGTAACGCGCGAAGTGCGGCTGACGGCGGTTGGCATAATCCACGAACCGTGGCAGTAGCTCCGTTCGGCAGCGCAGCACGTGAGGCCGCAGCGCCCACGGCAGCAGCGTGTGCTCGTAGTAGGCATCAGCGGCCTCCACCAGCTCGACCTCGCTCACGCGCGTGTACGTCATCAGATCCTGCGAGCGCCCCAAGATGACTGTGTAACGCGGCTGCCGAAACGCCTCGGTCCACTCCGCTGGCGCCACGTAGAGGGTCAGTCGGGGCTCAAAGAGGTACTCGCGAATCTGGATGCTCTGCGGAGCGCCTGTCTCCACATTCGCGGGCATATCGGTGCCAGGCAGCTTCGCCCGCGGGGCCGAGGCCGTGATGATATGGATTTGCTCCTTATCGTCCGCCTTGGCCGTGTAGGTGAACCGGAACCCGATCCTCAGCCCTGAAGGATCCAGCCACTCGCCTACGGCGCTGCAGATGTGACCGTACAGCGTGGCCAGCGGCGGCATCTCATAAGTAGGCTGCCGGCCCACTAGGAAGTGCGGGTAGCGAAACGAAGTGGTTGGCCCCTCCACCTCAACACGTGTGACGCGCATGGCACATCCCTTCTGCCGGTTCCTGATTGTGCCCCGGGTAGGCGAAACCCGCGTGGGTCCGATTCCTACCTTCATGGGCAGCCACCCTCATGCCAGCCACTCGGGGTGCTCCTTCAGGTCTGCGATCAGCCGGTCGAACACGCGGCGGGGATGGTCGACGACCACTTGCCACTCCGACAGGGCGGTGCAGACCTTTTCGCGCTGGTCATCGAGATACCCGCGCACCCAACCGACGTAGATCGGAGACATCAGTTGATCCTCGTGCACCCGCACCGCCTCCAAGAGCGCTTCAGTTTTCACTAACGGCAGGCCCCTGGAATCCGCGCCGACCACGTGCTGGAAGATGTTGTTGCCTCCCTCGGTCACCGCCATGATGAACCACGATGGAGCGACCGGCGTGTAGTGTAGCGCCTGCTTCGCGCCACCCTCGAGCTGGCTTAGCCCGGCCAGCAGAGCCGCGATCCGCTCCACTCGCTGTTCGACTGGCAGGCGATAAGCCCGGCCCTCATCGAACGGTTCCAGACCAAGCTCCTCCGCTTCTTTCTTGCGCGTTGTGTCCAGATTACGGAAGCCGGTCTTATACCGGTGCCAGAAGGTGCCGCAGGCATGGAGGTCGAGGGCGAAGAGGCCCTTCAGGGTCGTTCGGTAGAACTGGTGCTCATGGGGTACCGGGTCTCCCTCATGCCGGGCCATGACCCCGAAGTCGTCGGTAATGTTGACCGGTGCGATGGAAACCAGGGTTCCCACTTTGAACGGCGAGGTACGCGTCAGTTCGATATCCGCTGGAGTCTGGTTCTCGGCGGGCGATGCCTCCCGAGCTTCCTTCGCGTCGGCCTTTTTCGATGCCGCCCTCATATAGCCAAACAGGTCATCGTCCCACCACTTGATCGGGTCCCCATCCGTGTAGGCGACCTTCTTCTCCCGGAACATCGGTGCCGCCTTCCACTCGGGCACGTGAGTCTCCAGCGTCGTCCGCAGCCAGTAACGGAACGCCTGTGCGGACACATAGGGGAATGCGCCCTCGCGCGTGCAGATATGCTTCACTCCTACGACATTGTCGGTGCGACCACCCTCCACCTGGCCCAGGTTGTTCAGGGCCGAGGCCGGAGCATCAATCAGCCAAAGTCCGTTCAGGTGTGCCATGGTTTTCCTCCTCACGCGGTAGCTGCTTCTTTCTCCTCGTCAGATTCCGACGTGTCCGATTCCTCAGACAGCGCCTCGGGGTTCTTAGCAAACCACTGCCTGGCATGCAACTGTTCGATGACTCGGATCAGCGCCAGGTCTCGGGCCAGCCCCCAGTCTGTTCGAACAAGCTCTTCGCCCTCCTCGAAGACGAGAATAAAGTCGTCGAAAGTGATCAGAGGAGGACGACCGGCTTTGATCTCACTCTCAGATGCCTTGATCAGGGCATTCCGAAGGATGTAGTATTTGTCGGCGGTGTAGAGCCTGCGCCAGAAGCGCCGGTCGTTCTGAGACTCGATGTACTCGGCTAGTCGGTCTCCTAGAGCGCGGATAGCTTCGATGCGGGATCTGTCCATGTTTACCACCTTTCGGAGGAACAGGTCGGTCAGGGGCCAAGAGACGACATCCAACTCGGCGGCGAGGTTGTACCCGCCCCGCGGATCATCTTTGGGCGCTGCGCGATATGCCTCTCGCAGGAAGTAGCGCCGGATGAAGAGCGGCGCGTTGTCCGGCAACCGGAGGAGATCTTCGTAGAAAACGTTCCGGGTGTCCGCTGCATCCGAGGCGTCGCGGCCAGCCCACCAGGCTCGCCGGACAATCGCGTTCCACGCGGAGGCGTAGCGTGCTCCCGTGGCCGTCCTTACGAAATCTACCAGCTGCGACGGGAGATGGTAGATATCGATGTCTGGCCCCTGGCCCGAGTTGGTGAAGTGGTACGCCGTGAGCGAGAGTGCCCGCGTTTCGCTTCCTCGCCTGCGCTGGCGTTCGGCCCAGGCACACAGCTGCTCCATCAACCGGGTGCGCACCTCCTTGGCGTCGGGGTACTTACTGTTGCTCTGCCCGGCCAGCTGTAGCAGGCGTCGGTTTCTCTCCAGATGCTCGCGGGCGAAGTCTAGCGTTATCGAATCGTCATCAGCGTGGAGAATGAGCGCGCGTCCACTGCATTTGAGCGCTCCCAGTGGCAGCGCCGCGATCGCCAAGAGGCAGGCGCCGCATAGGGGAAGGCCAGGCTGCGCGTTCGGGAAGAAGTTCAGCACGTCTTCGCCAGTGAGAAGCGGCACGTGCTGGCGGAATGTGGGGCCCAACGCCCGCTGTCCGCACGCCACGCATGGAGGTGCCTCCGGCGTCGCAGCCTGGCGGAAGCCGTAAAGATGGAAATCGAGGAACTGCTGCTTCTTATCCGCTCCCGATGTGGGGTTGACGTACGCGGAATTTGGGAAGACGCACACCAGGAAGCTGTTCATGTGCTTTCCCATATACACCTTTTCCATGTACTCTGCAGCCACCTGCAAATCATCACTCGTCAGGTGCTCCGGTCGCTCTTTCTCCGCGAACGCCGTAAGCGTGGCCGCGCCTACGTCCACAAATGGGTGTCCTGTGTAACGCAACATCTCGCTGTCCCTTCACCCTGCCCGAATCGGCAAAGGGCCAGCCCGGCCCAGTGCCCGGCAAACCGCAACTTCATCTTAGCATAGTTACTCTGCCATTTGCTGTCACTCTGACAGGGGAGTGTGTACCATAGGGGAGCCTATTGGCCTCTCCGCATTTCCTTATGCTGTCTCTCTAGTCAAATGGGCCTGGCGGTGAGTACTTCCCGTGCCGTTATACGCGCGGGCGTTACAGCTTGCGGCTATGATCCCATCAACCCCGCGCGCATCTTCTCCACCTCATCCCGGACCTTCGCCTGCAGCTCGGCGGGGGCCAGAACGCGGCAGTGGCTGCCGTAGGAGAGGACCCACCGGAGCACGTCGTCAGTCACGGGCACGGTCATGCGCAGGATCAGGGCGCCGCCGGGCTGCTCCTCGAGCACCTGCGTCGGATGCCACTGGCGCTCGCGCACCCAGCGCGCCTGGTAGGCGTCGAACCACACCGCCACCTCCTGCGGCGTTCCCCCTTTCAACAGGCCAAACGCCTGGCCCAGATACGCGTCGCGGTCGAACCCCGCTGGCGGTGAGAAGCGCTCGTCGGTCCCCTCGAGCCGGCGGATCCGCGAGAGCGCGAAGTCGCGCACCTCTCCCCGCAGGTGGCAAAACGCGATCAGGTACCAGTCGCCGCTGAAGGCATGCAGGTGAAGCGGGTCGACGCGCCGCTCCGTCTCCACGCCGCGCGCCTGGCTGAAGTAGACTATGTCGATGCTCCGGCGCTCACGCACCGCGCGCAGCAGGGTCTGGAACACGTCCACTTCGACCGGACGCGCCGGGCCGAGGTCAAATGAGAGCGCCTCGCTCAGCCCGGATGGATCGAGCGACACCTCGTCCGGCAGCGCCGCACGGATCTTATCGAATGCCTCGCGCAGATAGTCGGCATACGGCGTCCCGCGATACTGCTTCAGGATTTTCTCCGCCAGGAACAGCGCGATAATCTCCCCATCCGAGAGGCGAACGGCTGGCAGTGAGAACCCGGGATCGGTGTAGCAATAGCCGCGCCGCTGCCTGTCGTAGGCGAGGGGAGCGTTCATCTGATAGCGCAGGTAGTCCAGATCGCGATACGCGGTCCGCGTGCTGATCTCAAACCGCTCCATGCACTCAGCAATGGTGGGATAGCGGTTCTCGCGGAGCGCCGCGTCCCACCAATGGAGCCGTGCAATTGGCGGTCGGGTGGATGGTCTTGTCATCGCCCCCTCCTCGCGAGCGGCGACGTGAAAGAGCCGCCTCGCGCGTGGATGGAGTTGCAGCACCCGGATTAGCCGCCTGGGACCACGACTTCGTAGCGCCCCTGGCCGAGTGCCGCGTTATCCCCGATATGCACCAGGCCCCCGATCAAAACGAGCGGCAGAAACGGGCGCAACGGCCCGGCGTAGGTGATCGTGCCGGTGATGCCGCGAGACGGGATCCGCCGCTGCTGCCGGTAGCTGTGCCGCTCCCATTGCCGCTCGTGGAGGTCGGAAGCCACAATCCGGATTCCTTCCGCCTGGCGGATGAGCGAGGCGTAGTCGAGTGGGGAAGCGCCCCCGCAGTAGCCTTGCGCGAGCCGGGAGACCCGGCGCAAGAGACAGCGCACGAGCGCGGGAAAGTCCGGCCTGGAGAGCACCGTTCCTCCCACCTTCAAGCAGGTGGGCGTGAGGAAGCGGATCGTGGCCGTCTCTTCCGGAAGCTCCGCCGCGCGCGCCACCGCGTCTTCCCACGTCACGGCGATTCCGGTGCTCCGGACGGGCGTATTTCGCCCCTCCCAGACCGGCTCGGACTCTCCAGTGAACGGGTGGTACGCGACCACGCGCTCGACGGCGACGGCGCTGCGCCCGGCGCCGATGCCGGCGCTCGCGAGTTCATTCAGCGCCAGAAGGAAGTAGGGGAGAAACTCGTTGCCGCTCCCGACGAGCGTGAGCCCCGCATCCAGCCGGGTGCCCTCGGGGTAATTGGAGTGGCCTGCAGGCGGCGGCACCACCGCGAACGGCCTGGGGAACTTCTCGAAGCCGACGGTGTTCGGCGCGCCTTCCGGCGGGCTCGGCTGAAACACCGCCGCAAACGCGCACACCCGCTCCAGCATGCACCCGTCGCACTCCTCGCGGTCGGGCTGCTGGCAGGTGAGCCGGCGAAACGTGGACGCCAGCGCGCCCCGGAGAGTGCCGCCACTGAAGGGCGGGAGCTTGACGGGCTCGAGCGCCCGCAGTTGTAGACGATAGCAGGAGAGACGGAGATTCTGAAACATGGTCGGCTCACCTTTTGAGAGCGTCGAGGCTCAGAACTGTAAGCTGCGATGCGTGCTGTGCCCCAGTTCGACCGTGACGCGCGCTTTCCTTCAGCGAGCTCTCTGCGCGTGCCGCTGCTAGGCTGGAGACGTGCTCCTGCGCCTGGGCATGCAAGGCGAGACCGGGGGGAGCTACTGCCTTTCGACCCGCATCGTCACCACCCGGTCCAGGCGGAAGTGCCGCTCCGCCTTCCGCAGGTGGCAGAACGCCAGGAGATAGACGTAGCCGTTCTCATACACTTCGAGCGGGGTCACCAGCCGTTTGGTGCGTCTCCCGCTCGTGTCGACGTACTCCAGCCGCAAGCGCCGGCTGCTTGCGAGCGCCTCCTGAAGCTCGGGCGGCAAAGCGAGAGACGAGAGCCCCTCATCCTGGCCGCACCCAGGCGCAACCTGTGACCACTCGAAGTGGAAGGCGCCTCCTTGCGCGGCAACCAGCCTGTCGAGCATCGGCGTGGCGCCCCGGCATAGCTCCGCGGCGAAGCGGTGGAACACTGCGTGCGTCGTCAGGGCATCCGCCAGGGCGCGGTGGGCGACCGGCGTGGGGATCTCAAGCTCGCGGGCGATGGCGCTCAGGCTGTTGGAGCGGAAACGGAAGTTAGCCCGGGCGATCCGGAGGGTGTCGAACACGCGCGGCGAGGGGAGGTTCACACCTGCCCGCCGCATCTCCATGCCGAGGAACCCCAGATCGAACGGGGCGTTATGGCAGACGAGCACCGCGTCGCCGAGGAATTCTTTCACGTCGCCGGCTATCTCGGAGAAACGCGGTGCGTCGCGCACGTCGGCGTCGTAGATGCCGTTCACGGCGGAAGCGCCCATCCCGATGGGCCGCCCCGGGTTGACGAGCGTCTCGTACGTCTCGACGACGTTGCCATCAAGCGAGCGGCATAACGCGATCTCGATCACACGGTCGCACCGCGGCGAGAGCCCCGTCGTTTCCACGTCCAGAACGACCAATTCGGTGTTGGCGAGTTTGGCATCACCTGTCACGCTCTTGCGGCAAGGAAGAGCCATCGCGTACCTCTCAAGGGGAAGGTGCGCCAACAGTTCTCGACGCCCGGCTCCTCCGCGGCCGCATCCATCCCAAGCGCTGGCAATCCCGACCTATCCTCCGCGAAAGAGGCATCGTGTGACAACGTGCTACCCGGAGGCACACACGACCCATAGAGCCGAAACGCGGAAGGTCTGATCGTCTATCCCGTTTCGTCGTCAATGCAGTTCGGGATCGCAACCGCTCCATCCGGGTGGAGGGTGAGGATGCGGTCCAACCCGCCGCCGGCATGAGAGACTGGGGCGCGCCCGGCACGCAGAGCCACGACCTCCGACCGCAAGCCAATCGCGGCATCGAAATCTGGGTCTGTAGCGCGGGCAGCGGCGATCTGCGAAGCGGTGATTGCGAGCGTCCCCCTGGCACAGGTTCGCCAACGGGAAGGACACTCCTTCGCCCCCGTACCGCGCTGATGCCCCCCAGATACGCAAGCGCCCGGTGAGAAGACATCCGCGAGCGACGAATGGGTAGTCACGTATGAGCGCCCGCCCTGGGATTAGAACGGTTCCCAGGGCGGGAGACCGCACGTTCGAGCCACATCAGGCGCGCCAGACAAGAACAGTGGCACCAGAACCAGTGCCATTGCTTGCTCTTGGGGTTGGGGAAGCCGCGCTAATCCGACGTTTCGCCCCTTTCCCGCTCCTTCTCGGTTGGACCCAATCCGATGGACCCGGTGCCCACCTCTGCCGGAGGCGTGGGATTCCCCTCGTCAGGGCTGGTGCCACGCAGCACCGGTTCGCGCTCCCGAACCGCCGCGCGCAGGGCATCGGGGTCCTTCAGGCCAGGCGCCATCCCAAACTGCCGGCCTCCTGTCGGTGTGATCCCAAGCCGCTCGCCCTCCCGCGTCTCCGGGGTCACTACCTTCTTCAGCTCTTGCTCCAGCTCCTCTGGCGACCCCTTCTCGGCGATCCGCTTCAACTCTTCGAGCGTGGGCTCCTCGGCCATCGCGCGCGCTCGCGAGAACGCGCGCAAGTCCACCTGCCAGTCGAACCTCAAGCAGATGGGGACGGCCAATTCGATGTATCTGCAGGATTACGACCAGGTGATGCCCTACTGGTACTTCCTGTCCCCAGGCAAGGCAGGCCGCATCTACATGGATTACTTCTACTGGTACGAGCTGCTGCTGCCCTACACAAAGAATGAAGGGATCTTCCGCTGCCCAAGCGATAGCACGCCCTTCGCCTTCTCCTCAGGGGCTCCTCCAGCCGACCAGCGGCTGAACGTCTCCTACGGGATGAACTGCGCCCATAACCCGGCGCTCGGCGACCTGGGGCGGGGGCCCTTCCACAGCGGCACGACCTTCGTGGGCCAGGCGGATTCCGCCATCCAGGATCCGAGCAACACGATCCTATGCGCCGATTCGGAGACCATCGGCGCGATGCCGTATAACTACAACGACACGAGGATGACCAGCTACCCCACCACCCACGCGGACGCGGTCCGCGATGCCGCGCGCAGCCGGCACAACAACACGGTCAACGTCCTCTTCTACGACGGTCACGTGAAGGCCCTGCCCGCGGACAACGCCGGCACCGAGCTCCTGAGCAAGCCGAGGCTCTGGACCGTATCAGCGGATGACTGAGAGACTATCGTCTCAACACTTCGCGGGAGATCGCCCATGGAAAGGATACGGAGATGATGTCAATACGCCGAGGGTTTACCCTCATCGAGCTGCTCGTCGTTATCGCGATCATCGCCATCCTGGCGGCGATCCTGTTCCCCGTCTTCGCGCGCGCCCGTGAGAACGCGCGCAAGTCCACCTGCCAGTCGAACCTCAAGCAGATTGGCACGGCCAATTCGATGTACCTGCAGGATTATGACCAGGTGCTGCCTCGCTGGCTTGTTGGCTCTCCTGCCAAGACAGGCCGCATCTACACAGACTACTTCTACTGGTACGAGCTGCTGGTGTCCTACATGAAGAACGATGGCGTGTGGCGCTGCCCTAGCGACAGCACACCCTACGTTTCCACAGACCCTCCACCCGCGGACCAGCGGCTGAACGTCTCCTACGGGATGAACTGCGCCTACAACTCGACCCTGGGCAACCTGGGGCGAGGGCCTTTCCACAGTGGCACGACCTGGCTTGGCCAAGCCGACTCCGCAATCCAGAATCCCGCCGCCACCATCCTCTGCACTGACTCCGAAACCATTGGGGCAATGCCATACAACTACAACGACACAAACTTCACCAGCAGTGGGTCGGGGAATGCGGATGGGGTTCGCGATGCCGCGCGCAGCCGGCACAACAATACCGTCAACGTGCTTTTCTATGACGGCCATGTCAAAGCGATGCCCGCCGATAACCCGGGCACGGAGCTCCTGAGCAAGCCGACGCTCTGGTCCGTTTCAGATGCTGATTGATCGAGCAGGGCCAGTAGACTACGCAGCGAGGGGCGATGCTCCTCGCTGCGTAGCTCCACACCGAGCGGATCATTCGCGGTAGAGCGCGCGGCGCGTCGGGCAGCCCGAGGACTTGCCCCTCGAGCGCGCCACACTCGCCCGGGATAACATCACGCAACAGGCCGCTGGTCGGTCTGGCCGGTAACACCCAGAAGGAGCGGCCTAGGACACGAAGCGCAACACCTTCCCAGCGCAGCGGACCTGCAGCACACCGCGTCTGACGGGAGGTCACTCCCCTGCCCCAGATCACCCGCTGCGCCCTGGTGAGACCACGGCCCTCAGTAGCAGAACCAGGGAGTGCCTTTTCGCAAGGAGATAGCACCGTCAAAACCGGAGAGGAGGCCGGGAGTTGCAGGGGGCTCTCCATCCCCCGCCCAAAGACGGGGAGCCCTCACTCCTGCACCCCTGAATCCATATGAAGCAGAATCAGGCGTTGGACGACCACGGGCAGAGGACGCAGTCGGAAGCGTCGGTCGAAGGAAGCAACGCGCAAGAGGTGAGAACGGGCGCTTTGGCGAAGAGTCGCTTCCCCTGGCGAGCCGTCGCCGTTGCCGCGTTCGTGATCCCGATCAATACCTACTGGGTGCAGCACTCCGAGATCGTGCGCGAGACGGCCCAGCCCACGATGGCGTCGCTCCTCTTCAACGCCGTCTACTCGCTCATCCTCCTGACCGCGGCGAACGCCTGGGTTGGGCGGTGGTTCCCGCGCTTCCGCCTCCTCCGCCACGAGCTTTTGCTCATCTACTCCATGGTCTGCGTGGCGTCTGCCCTCTCCGGGCACGACCAAATCATGATCCTCGTGCCCCTCCTGAGCTACGCTTTCCACTACGCCTCTCCGGGCAATCTGTGGGCCGAGAAGCTGCACCCCCTGCTCCCGAAGCACCTTCTCGTAGAGGACCGCCGAGTGATCGCGGGCTACTGGCAGGGCCACTCCAGCCTGCACACCGCCGAGAATCTGAAGGCATGGGCCGGGCCCGTGCTGTGGTGGTTAGCCTTCATCGTGGTCATGGCGGCGGTGATGATAGCCCTCGGCACGCTCTTCCGCCGGCGATGGACGCACGGCGAGAAGCTCCCGTACCCCCTTCTCGCGCTTCCCATCGAGATCGTCGACTCCGGGCCGGCCCTCTGGCAAAACCGCCTCTTCTGGGCCGGCTTTGCGCTCGCCGGCTCCATCGATCTCCTCAACGGCCTCCATCTCTTCTTCCCGTCGCTCCCGGAGCTGAAGGTTACCGCCCACGATCTCATCCCCGTGCGCAACACCCCCTTCCTGCGTGCCTTGGGCTACCTGCCGGTCGCGTTCTACCCCTGGGCCATCGGCCTGGGAATGCTCCTTCCAAAAGACTTCTTGCTCTCCTGCTGGGTCTTCTTCTGGTTCTGGAAGGCACAAGGAGTGGCGGGATCGATGCTCGGCTGGTCACAAGTGCCCCGATTCCCGTATGTGCCCGAGCAGGCGTTTGGCGCCTATCTGGGGATCGGTCTCTTCGCCATCTGGATGGCGCGAGGCCACCTGCGCCAGGTGTTCCGCTGGGCCATCGCGGGCCGCGGCCAGCCCGGCGGCCAGGAGGATATGAGTTACCGCCTGGCGCTCGGCGTCCTGACGGTCGGGATCCTCTTCCTGCTCCTCTTCGCCATTCGGGGTGGCATGTCGCCGGGGGTCGCGCTCGCCTATTTCGCGATCTACCTCTGCCTGTCGCTCGCCATCGGCCGGGTCCGCGGCGAGATGGGCGTGCCATCGCATGACCTCTTTGGCGGCGGGCCAGACGCGATGCTTATCTCCACGCTTGGCTCGCGCGCCTTCACCCCCAACACGCTGGCGATGTTCGCCGTCCTCTACTGGATGACGCGCGCCCACCGATCGCACCCGATGCCGCACGAGTTGGAGAGCCTAGAGCTGGGGCATCGCGCCGGCCTGCGGGGGCTTCACGTCGCCCTGGCCATCCTGATCGCCGCCGCGATTGGCACGCTGTCTGGCATCTGGGGGGCGCTGCACATCGGCTACACCAACGGGATTGCCGGCGTGCCCAGCGATTCGGCCTATTTCGGCACAGAAGCCTATGGCCGGCTCGATTCCTGGCTCACCAACCCCCGCCCCGCCGATCCGCTGGCCGCCTGCGCCGTCGGCTTCGGGCTCGGGCTCGTGCTCCTCCTCCTATGGGTGCGCAGCCTGTTCCTCTGGTGGCCACTCCACCCGATCGGCTACGCCATCACCAGCAGCATCTCCGGCGCCATCCTCTGGATGCCGATGCTCATCGCCTGGGTGATCAAGGCCGGCGTCCTGCGGTTTGGCGGCGCCCGCGCCTTCCGCTCGCTCCACCCGCTCGCGATGGGGCTTATCCTGGGCGAGTTCCTGGTGGGCGGCTCGTGGTCAATCGTGGGCTGGATCCTGGGGATCAAGACCTACCGCTTCTGGTCGTACTAGGGCATCACGGGGCCCCTCTCCCCTGCCTCTCGGCATTGTAGGAAGGGGCCCGTCTCCGCCAGCTGTGCTGCCTGCCATCCCTCGCCTGGCCACGCCGGGAGTGAGCGCAGTCCGGTGCCAGGCCGCGGTGACCGGCCAGATGCCCCCGCAGCGCACGCATCCATCCAAAGAAGAATCTTCCTGAAAGAACTGGGCTCGCTCTGCCGAAATAGGAGGAAAAGCCGCCAGTGGTGATGCACGGAAACGCGATGAGGCGGCTCTCATCACGGGCAGGCGCCGGGCCTCGCGAGGCGCCTGGCACCGGATGGCGTCTCGGGCGCGACCAGGCGGTAAGGGAAACGCCGGAGCCGCGCTCCCAGGAAAAGGCAAAACACGCGATATGAGGCTGCTATCATTCTTTGGCCGGTTTTCGACCACCGACCAGATGATCCTTGCCATCGTGATGGTCCTCTTCCTCGGCCTGATCGATTACCTCTCGGGCTGGGAAGTCTCGATCCTCTACCTCTTCCCGATTGCCGTGGTCTCCTGGCACGGCGAGCGCTGGCGGGGTATCGTCCTCTCGATCTGCTGCGCGGTGGCCTGGCTCATCGCGGATCTAGTTCAGGCATCCCAACCCGGGGCGCTCCCCTATTGGAACGCCGGTGTGCGCCTGGGGATCTTCCTCGTCATCTCGCTCACTCTCAACTCACTGCGGATCGCGCGCGAGAGGCAGAAGGAGCTGGTCGAGTTCGTCGTCCACGACCTTCGTTCGCCGTTGACGAACGTGATGGCGGGGCTGCACCTCCTGGCCGATCCGGACAACGAGACGCTCAGTGAGGCTCACAGGGAGGCCGGCGAGATCGCCCTCATCTCCGCGGAGCGCATGAAGCACCTGATCGACGCGCTCCTCGATATCTCCCGCATGGAAGGCGACCGGATGCCCATCCACCTGGCGGATCTGAACCCCTGCCAGCTGGCGGATGGCGCGCTGAACCAGGTGTCGCTCTGGGCGCGGAACGCCCGTGTCTCCCTCGCGCGCGACTACCATCCCGATGCCAAGCCAGTGCGCGCGGACCGCGCCCTGGCAGAGCGCGTCCTGGTCAATCTTCTGGGGAATGCCCTTCGGCACAGCCCGCCGGAGACGGTGATCACTCTGCGCGTCGCGAACGTCGCGGGCGGCGTGGCGTTCTCCATCAGCGATCAGGGCCCGGGGATCCCCGCGGAGTGGCTTTCTCGGATCTTCGATAAGTTCACGCAGGTCGCGGCGCGCAAGTCAGGCGCCGCCGTCGGCACCGGATTGGGCCTCACCTTCTGTCGGCATGCCGTCGAGGCTCAAGGCGGCCGGATCGGGATCGAGAGTCAGGAAGGCAAGGGCACAACCGTAACCGTCACCTTCCCCGCGGCCCCGGCGTCGCAGGCGGATCCGATGGAGGGCGCACTGATGGCGGGAGGACGGTAGCTCTCTCGCACTCCCGGATGCCACGCGCGGGCACCGACACCACAGATGCAGGGAACGCACACGGATAGGGAGGGCGCGGCCCACTCCCGCGCGCGGATCTCAAAACTCCGCGCTGCTTCCAGGCAAAGCTCTTCGGGGCTCCCCCTCCCATCCCGCACCGTTCTGAGGCGCCCGGGAGAGTAGCCCAATCCAGCCCGACAGGGCTTCGCTCTCAAGCAGCGCGGTGATTTATCGCCGCGCTCCAGACATGGGGCCGGGCATGGCCCGCGCGGAGCTCAAAGCTCCGCGCTGCTTTCTGGCAAAGCCCTTCGGGCTCCCCCTCCCAGCTCCCGCCCTCACTGATTGCCCGGGAACGTAGTCTGGCCCAGCTCGCTAGGGCTTCGCTCTCAAGCAGCGCGGGGGGCTAGCCCCTCTCGCCGGGTTGCACCCCGACACCGATACTGCGGATGACGGCAGAAGGAGAGGCCGGAGAGGTCTGGAAACCGAGCCAGGAGTCTCCCTGCCCGGGTTCGGATTCCTTATCTCGGAAGCCCAAGAGCGGGGTCACACGAGGTTGACTTCCATCTCGAGCGAGATGCCGAAGCGGGCGAGGACGGACGCCTGGATCTCCTGGGCAAGGGCATAGATCTCGCGTCCGGTCGCGCCGCCGTAGTTCACGAGGACAAGCGCCTGCCGGGCGTGCGCGCCGGTGTTGCCCACGCGCTTTCCCTTCCAGCCACACTGCTCGATGAGCCAGCCGGCGGCGATTTTGGCTCCGCCCGGCGTGGGAAACGCCACCAGGCCCGGATGCTCCCGCTTCAGCGCCTCATACTGCTCCTGGCTCACCTCGGGGTTCTTGAAGAAGCTCCCGGCGTTCCCCAGCTCCGCCGGGTCGGGCAGCTTCTGGCGGCGGATTTCGGTCACGGCGTCGGCAATGTCGCGGGGCGTGGGGTGCTCGATGCCGCGCGCGCGTAGCGCCTCCTGAAGCGCGCCATAGCTGGTGACCACGCGGTGGTCGCGCGTCGTCAGCCTGAAGCGCACCGCGAGCACGATGTACTGCCCACGCAGCGCCTGCTTGAAGACGCTGTTCCGGTAGCCAAAGCAGCACTCCAAGGGGCCGAAGGTGCGCACCCGGCCCGTCGCCACTTCGAGCGCGTCCAGGCTTTCAAACGCGTCTTTCATCTCGACGCCGTAGGCGCCAATGTTCTGAATCGGCGAGGCGCCCACCGAGCCGGGAATCAGCGCCAGGTTCTCCAGGCCGCCAAAGTCGCGCTCCAGGCAGAAGAGGACCAGATCGTGCCACACCACGCCGGCGCCCGCCTCGACGACGGCCTCGCGGTCGCCCTGCTCGACAACCGCGATTCCCCCGATGGCGTTGTGGATCACCACGCCGTCGAAATCGCGCGTGAAGAGGATGTTGCTCCCGCCCCCGAGCACCAGCTTCTCGCGGTCGCGCACCGGATTGTCTTGCAGCAGCGCGGCGAGCTCTTCGCGGCTTGTCACGCGCGCGTAGTAGGCGGCCTTCGCCTCAACCCCGAACGTGTTGCACTCTCTCAGCGAGTAGTCTCGCTCCACCCTCAGCCCAGTCCCCATGTACTCTCCTCACCCCCCACTCTTACCCTCTTCGGCATCGCCGCTCGCGTTCCTGCCCCAACACCAAACAAATGGCCCAGAAAGGCCCCGAACTGCCGCGATAAGCCATTCTCCGCACTCACAGGCAGACTCGCGAGAGGAACTCCGGCACGCCACGAATACCCAGGCGCACCCGGAAGAGCGCGCCCGCGCCGGCGCCATCCGTTTCCTTCTGGTCGCCGCCCGCGGTAGTGACGTACATCTCGTCATAGCCCTCGCCGCCAAAGGTCACGCACGAGACTTTCCTGGCGGGAAAGTGGATCCGGCGGTCCTCGGTGCCATCGGGGGCATAGCGGACCGCGCACCCACCACCCCACTTGGCCGTCCAGATGAACCCCTCGGCATCGACCGTCATGCCGTCTGGGGCGCCCTCGCCTTCCGGGGTGCGGATCGCCACGCGCGGCCGGGTGATGGCGCCGGTAGCGGCATCATAGTCGTAGAGGGTGATCTCGCGCTTGCGCGTGTCGGTGTGGTAGAGGCCCATCCGATCCGGAGTGAACCCGAGGCCATTCGAGCAACCGACGCCTTCCAGGAGCAGCGAGATGGAGCCATCCGTATCGAGGAGGTAGAGCCGGCCCGGGCCGCTCGGGGTGGGCATCGTCCCGCAGTAAACGCGCCCCATCGGATCAGCGATCACATCGTTGAAGCGCGACTCGCGCTCCGCCGGGATCTCCTCGACCACCGTGGTCAACGTGCCGTCGCGCCATTGCTTCACGGCGCCGCGCGCCATGAAGAGGAGCAGCGAGCCATCCGCCTGAATCGTGAAGCCGCCGACCACCTCCCCCTGGTAGAACTGTTCGTGAGTGCCCGTGACCGGGTCATACCGAAACATGCGTCCGGTGGGAATGTCGGTCCAGTAGAGCCGCTTCTCCATGGGGTGCCACAGCGGCCCCTCGCCACACACGCACTGGTAATCCGCGATCAGCTCCGGTTCCACGCTTGTCCCCTTTCTGACACGGTCGCCCAACGGCGGCCGTGCCTGCCACTCGCTCCGTAGGTTTGCTGCCGGCGCCCTCAGATCCTGCGGTACGGCAACCGGCAGGTTTCCCGCAGGGGGAGCGCGAAATGGGCAGGGGCGGTCCAAC
>JAAZEM010000004.1 GCA_012512265.1 Armatimonadota bacterium
AATAATTCACGCGAGCCAGGCAAAGCCCCTGCGGGGGCGCTGCAGCGCTCGCTGCCGCGCGCGACCGCGCAGCGAGAATGCGCTCGATATCTTCCGGGGCGAGCTTCCCCCGCCCCACGTCAATCAAGGTACCCATCACGGCGCGCACCATGCCCCGAAGGAAGGCGTTGGCATGCACCACCGTGATCAGCAGCCCGCGCCTCTGGCGGCAGCGCACCAAAAAGACGGTGCGAATGGTGTTCTCCTGCGGGCCCGCCTCAACACAAAAAGAACGAAAGTCGCGGTTCCCCCGAAAGTAGCTCGCGACCCGGTTCATCGCCGCGACGTCCAGCGGCCACGGATAGTGATACGTGAAGCGCCGTGTGAAGACCGAGGGGTAATCGCCGGTCGCCATCACGTAGTAGTACACCCGGCTTCGCGCGGAAAAGCGCGCGCTGAACCGGGGGGCCACCTGGGCCGCGGCGTAGGCCACGATGCTCTTGGGCACCACACTGTTCAGCGCGGGGCAGATCCGGTCCTCTGGGATGCGCGCCGTTGTTCGAAAGTTGATCACCTGCCCGGCCGCGTGCACCCCGGTGTCGGTTCGTCCTGCGGCGGTGATCCGCACCGGGTGCTTGAGGAGGCGCTCCAGTCCCTCCTCCAGCGTCTGCTGCACGGTGGGGATCTGCGCCTGCCGCTGAAAGCCGAGGAACTCCGTGCCGTCGTATTGCAGGAGGACGGCGATGTTACGGCGTCCCTCGGCGTCGCGCTCATCGCTGCGCGGCAGCGTGGCGAGGAACCGGTCCGGGCAGATCACGGCGTCTCCTCGTCACTCTATCAAGGTGCGATCCGGGCGTCAGGCGGCACCGCGCCTCTCCGCGCCGGCCGTTCGCTTAGCCCTCGACCAGCTCGAGGCGCACGCGCTCGGCGGCATCGCCGCGGCGCGGGCCGATCTTCACGAGGCGAGTGTAGCCACCGGAGCGATCCGCGTAGCGCGGGGCGATCTCGGTGAACAGCTTGGTCACCAGGCTCTCGCCGCGGGCATTTCCGCCCAGGAGCCGCCTCGTCTGGCGGCGGTTGTGCAGAGTATCTTCTCGCGCGGTGGAGATGATCCGCTCCACCATGCGTTGGGTTTCACGGCCACGGCCAGCCGTCGTCTCGATCGCCTCGTGCTCGATGACTGCCTGCACGAGGTTCTTTAGCAGGGCCATTCGCTGGTCGCTTGGAAGCCCCAGTTTACGCCCCGAGACACGATGTCGCATCTGTTCCTCCTCCTACCAGCCAGCGGGCCTCACGCCTCCGCTGGCGCTTCCTCGGTTGCAGCTACCGGGCTTTCCTCTGCGGGTTCGGCTTCAACCTCCTCGGCTTCCTGGCGGCTTGCGCGCGCCGTCTCGGCGCCTTCCTTGCCGCTGGCAAGCTTCAGCCCATACTGCTCCAGCTTCTCCTTGACCTCGCTGAGCGACTTCTTCCCGAAGTGGCGCGTGGCCAACAGCTCTTCCTCCGTGCGCTGCAACAGGTCCTCCAGGGTTTCGATCCCCTGGTTGCGCAGGCAGTTGGAGGTACGCACCGAGAAATCAAGGTCTTCAATCCGGGTGTTCAGCGCGCGCTGCTTGCCCGCGCGGCTCGGCGCCGTCCCCGGGCCCAGAAGCACGGTCTCGCTCTCTTCCCCAACCTCGAAGAAGAGGTGCAGGTAGCTATCCAGAACGCGCGCGGCTTGCGAGAGGGCAGACCTCGGGTCAATCGTCCCGTTCGTCCAAATCTCCAGGGTCAGCCGGTCGAAGTCGGTTTTATGGCCGACGCGCGTCGGCTCGACGGAATAGGTCACCTTGGGGACTGGGGTGAAGATCGACCCCACAGAGATCTCGCCAATCACCTCTTCGCGGCGAGCATGTTTCTCCGCGGGCACATACCCCTTGCCGCGTTCGACGATCATCTCCATGCGCAGGCGGCCATCCGGAGCGAGGGTGGCGATGTGCGCTCCCCGGTTGACAATCTCCACCTCCGGGGGGGTTTCGATATCCGCGGCGGTTACCTCGCCCTCACCCTCGCGGTCGATCACAAGGCGGATCGGCTCCGGCTCGGCCTCCTCCCCGGTACCGGACTCCTGCTTCCCATCACTGGTGATCTTGATAGCAAGGTTCTTCAAGTTCAGGATGATATCGGTAGCATCCTCAGCCACACCCGGGATGGTGGAGAACTCGTGCTGGACACCATCGATCTTGACGGTGGTGATCGCCGCCCCCTGAATGGAGGAGAGGAGCACCCGCCGCAGCGAGTTGCCAATCGTGGTACCGAACCCCCGCTCCAGGGGCTCGATCACGAATCGGCCGTATGTGTCTTCCACCTTCACCGCGTGGATCTTCGGCGCAATAGTCTCCACGTGGAACTCCTTCCGGAGCAACGGCAGGCGCGACGCAACGGAGCCGGTGCCGGGCTCTTCCCGGGCGATGGCCCGGCAGGGCACCTTCGATCTAGCTCACTCGCCGTGCGGCAGGCGTGGCCTGAAGCGGAACTCGCATTCCCGCCGGGCCTCTGCGCTGCATCAACACGGGCGCGCGCTGGCGCCATACCCAGCCAGCGCGGCATTCCGAGCAGTGCGTCGCGGCACGGGCGCTGCACGGCGCTCGCGTGCCGTGCAGCGCGCCACGTTACCTGCTGTAGAACTCAACGATCAACTGTTCGCGAATATCGGTATCGATCTCATCGCGGTTGGGCAGCCACTGCACCTTGCCCTGGAGCTGATCGGGATCGAACTCCAGCCACGGCGGGGTGCGCCGCCCGCGCGCCTGCTGCAACGCGGCCACAATCGGTGGCTCATCCCGGTGGCCCTCGCGGACGGAGATCGTATCGCCGGCCCGAATGAGATAGGAGGGCACATTCACGGTGCGGCCGTTCACGGCAAAGTGCCGGTGCGTCACGAGCTGGCGCGCCTCCTTGCGCGAGGCCGCGAAGCCGAGACGGTAGACCACGTTATCCAGGCGCCGCTCCAGCAATCTCAGCAGCTCTTCGCCCGTCACACCCTTGCTGCGGTCCGCTTCGCTGAAGTAGTGACGGAACTGCGTCTCCAACACGCCATAGATCCGGCGAGCCTTCTGCTTCTCGCGCAGCTGCAGGCCGTAGTCCTGGACCTTGCGCCGCGACTGCATCTGGCCATGCTGGCCGGGCGGATACGGTCTGCGATCAACCGGGCACTTGGGGCTGTAGCACCTGGCCCCCTTCAAGTAGAGCCTCTCACCCTCACGCCGGCACAACCGGCACACAGGGCCTGTATACCTCGACATGCGTCAGACTCTCCTCCTCTTGGGCGGCCGGCATCCGTTGTGCGGAATGGGCGTCACGTCTCGAATGAGTGAGACTTCCAGGCCAGCAGCCTGCAACGAGCGGATCGCCGTCTCCCGGCCAGAACCGGGGCCCTTCACGAAGACATCGACGCGCTTGAGGCCGTGCTCCATCGCCTTGCGGGCGACGCTCTCCGAGGCCATCTGGGCGGCGAAGGGGGTGCCCTTCTTCGTCCCCTTGAAGCCCACGGAGCCGGCGCTGGCCCACGAGATCACCGCGCCCTCCAGGTCTGTGATCGTGACAATCGTGTTATTGAACGTAGACTGGATGTGCGCGACTCCGTGCGCGACGTTCCTTTTCTCTTTGCGCTTTACCTTTGCAGTCTGCGCCTGCTTCCTCACCATACGAGTCTCCTACTTCTTGCGGCGAACGCCAACGGTCTTCTTCACGCCCTTGCGCGTGCGCGCATTCGTCGAGGTCCGCTGACCCCGCACGGGCAAGCCACGGCGGTGCCGCAAGCCACGGTATGAACCAATCTCCATCAAGCGGCGGATGTTCAGCTGCACATCGCGCCGCAGGTCACCTTCCACGCGGTGGTTGCGCTCGATCTGCTCGCGCAGCTTGCTCAGCTCCTCATCGGTCAGGTCCCGCACCTTCGTATTCGGGTCCACTCCGGTGGCGCTGAGGATCTTGCGCGAGGTGGTGAATCCGATCCCGTAGATGTAGGTCAGGCTCACCTCAACACGCTTATCCCGCGGAAGATCTACGCCTGCTATTCTCGCCAACGTGTTACCTCCCAGTGCATCTGTGCCTCAGATGCCGCTGTAACGTCTCTTCCTCCGGCCCGGCCCGCCGGGTGGCTCTCCCATCCCCGGCGGATGCCCGTTCCGCACGCGTCCACTTCGCGGGTACCCCTGGCGAGCCGGCCTACACGAGAGATCGCGATGCAGAGGCTCCGGACACACCCGCGCACGCGCCTTATCCCTGGCGCTGCTTATGCTTCGGCTTGTTGCAGATCACACGGACCACGCCTTCGCGCCGAATAATCTGGCATTTATCGCACAACTTCCGGACAGATGGTCGTACCTTCATCACGGTATTCCTTCCTCAGCAATGCCCGGACCACGGCAACTCCGTCGGCCCGGCCCAAAAGCGATTCGTCGCAAGCCCAAAACGCCCCGCAAGGCTACATTGTAGCACAATCCGAGATTTCTGACCAGATCCTGCGCACGAGCGCTCCCCGCCCGCAGGATGCCAAACCGAAAGTGCCCGCAGCCTCGCCCTACCGCGCGTGAGCCGGACGGTCCTACTTGTACCGGTAGATGATCCGGCCCCGAGATAGGTCGTACGGCGAGAGCTCCACCAACACCCGGTCGCCTGGCAGAATGCGGATGAAGTGCATCCGGATCTTGCCCGAGACGTGGGCAAGCACCCGGTGGCCACTCTGCAGCTCCACCCGGAACATGGCGTTAGGCAGCGTCTCCAGCACGGTACCTTCGACTTCGATGGCGTTCTCTTTAGGCATACTGTTTCGTCTCACTCCTCGCTCAGACGGGGGCGCTCGCGTTCGCCCGGCTCACGCCTGCCGTCGCGCTGGTCGGCCGGGCATCCTCACCGACGGCCCCGCCCGCTACTGGCCGCCTCAGATCGGTTCCTCCTGGTCCGGCCATTCAGAGAGGACCATCGGGCCATCCAGGGTGACGGCGATGGTGTGCTCGAAATGCGCAGACACCTTTCCGTCCTGTGTCGACACCGTCCATTGGTCGGGGGCGACCTCCACCTCGGGGCGCCCAAGGTTGACCATCGGCTCGATGGCCAGCGTCATGCCCGGCATCAGCGCCGGCCCGCGGCCCGGAGGCCCAAAGTTGGGCACCTGGGGCTCCTCGTGCATATTCCGGCCGATTCCGTGGCCAACGAGCTCCCGCACCACGGAATAGCCTTGCGCCTCCGCGTAGCGCTGAATGGCATGGGAGATGTCGCCCACGCGGTTTCCAACTACCGCCTGCGCAATCCCCTCCCACAGGGCACGATACGTGTGATACAGGAGAGCGCGCGCCTCCGCGCTGATCGTCCCCACCGGCACCGTGATCGCGGAGTCGCCGTGGAAGCCATCCACAATCGCCCCTAGGTCGATACTTACGATATCGCCCTCTCGGAGCCGGCGCGGTCCGGGAATGCCATGCACCACCTGGTCATTCACCGAGATGCACGCACTCGCGGGGAAACCGTGATAGCCCTTGAACGAGGGCACACCGCCATGGTCTCGGATGTTCTCCTCGGCGATCCGGTCCAGCTCGGCGGTGGTGATACCGGGCTGGACGGCGTCCCGCAACAAGCGCAGCGTCGAGGCAACCAACTGATTCGCGCGGCGCATCGTCTGGAGCTCCTCTTCGCTCTTCAGGTAGACCCGACGCTTTGCCCGTTTCAAGAGCTGTTCTCTCCTCCTCTGCGAGCCACTACAACCGGCTCACGCGCGATAGGGCGCCGGGCGGTCATCACCGCCCGGGCCCCCCGCGATTCCTACTTGATGAACCCCTCATAGTGGCGCATGATCAGGTGCGCCTCGATGTTCTGCATCGTATCGAGCGCCACACCCACCACGATGAGGAGCGACGTGCCACCGACGAGACTGAAGGTCGTCACCCCAGTCCAGGCTGGCACGTAGTATTGCATCAGGGCGATCACGGCCAGGAAGACCGCGCCCGCCAGGGTGATCCGCGTCATCACCTTGTCCAGGTAGTCCGCCGTCGGCCGTCCCGGGCGGATGCCGGGGATGAAGCTGCCGTACTTGCGCAGGTCATCCGAGACCTTCGGCACATCGAACGTCACTGCGGTATAGAAGTAAGTGAAGAACAACACCAGCAGCGCGTAGAGCGATGTGGCGAAGAAGCCGGGCAGGCCCGGAGCCCCTGGCGAGAACCAGGGGATCAGCTTATCAAAGAACGTGCGCAGCCAGCCCTCGCCGACCGGGGCGAACTGGGCAATCTGCGCCGGCAGATAGACGACCGAGACGGCGAAGATGATCGGGATGACGCCGGCCTGGTTTACCTTCAGCGGCAGGAAGCTGCTCCCGCCCCCATACATTCGGTTTCCAACGACGCGCTTGGCGTGCTGGATCGGTATCTTGCGCTGGCCCTGCGTAATCGCCACGATGGCGGCCACCGTCGCGAGGAAGATGACCATGAGGGCCACAGCACCGGTGTAATTCCCCTGCGTGCCCACCACCTGGATGGTACGCCCAAGGTCGTAGGGGAGCTGGACCATGATACCCACGAAGATGACCAGCGAGACCCCGTTGCCGATCCCCTTGTCGGTAATCCTCTCGCCCATCCACATCAGGAACATCGTTCCCGCGGTCAGGGTGATAACGATCTGAGCAAACTGGAGCGCGTTCACGTCCAGGAAGCCCATGCGCTTGAACATCAGGTTCATCGCCACGGCCTGGAAGAGCGCCAGGATGACCGTCAGCCAGCGCGTGTATCGAGAGATCTGCTTCCGCCCGGGCTCGCCCTCTTTCTGCAGCTCCTCCAGCTGGGGAATAGCCACCGTGAGGAGCTGCATGATGATCGAGGCGTTGATGTAGGGCGTGATCGACATCGCCAGGATCGTGTATTTGCGCAACGCGCCTCCGGAGAAGGTGTCCAGCAAGCTCATCAGGCCGCCGGAGCGGAAGAGCGCGTCCATCTTGGCGCGGTCGATCCCCGGAAGCGGTATATGCAACGCGATCATGTATACCGCAAACATCTGAAGCACAAAGAACAGACGCTTGCGCAGATCCGGTACTTTAAAGGCAGCAACCAGGGAAGCCAGCAACGAATTCAGGTTCCGCTGCTCTGGCATGGGTCCTCCTTACCGATCCTTACGCCTCCGCCTCAGGCTGGCCGCGCTGCCGTCCGACGGGGATAATCTCCACGGAGCCGCCGGCCTGGCGAATCTTCTCCTGAGCGGAAGCACTGAACTTGTGCGCACGCACGACCAGCGGCCGGTCCAGTTCCCCGTCACCGAGGATCTTGATGCCGTCCTTGAGGTCACTGATCAACCGGTACTGAAGGAGCGCCTCCGGCGTGACCTGCGCACCGCTATCAAACACCGCCAACTGTGCCACGTTGACGATGGCATATTCCTTCTTCGCGGGCGGCCGGAAACCGCGCAGATGCGGGATCCGCCGCGCGAGGGGCGTCTGCCCCCCTTCAAAACCGGGCCGGACGGTCTCTCGCGCCTTCTGGCCCTTCGTGCCCCGACCGGCGGTCTTGCCCCTCCCCGAGGCAATCCCCCGACCCACGCGCTTGCGTGAATGCACGGAGCCCGCAGCCGGTCGGAGTCGCGATAGATACTCGCTCATTCGTTGGCTCCTTCTGTCTAGGCCGCACCCGCTTCAGGTGCGGACTGTGCCCCGGGAGCAGGCGCCTTTGCAGGCTCCTGCGCCGGTGCCACGCTCTCCACTCGCACCAGGTGCTCGATGGTGCGGATCATGCCCCGGATCTCCGGGCGGTCTGGGACCACGACGCTCTTGTTCAGCCGCGTCAGCCCCAGAGACCGGGCGCTGGCGCGTTGCCGCTCGGTATTCCCGATGACGCTGCGCACCAGCGTCACTTTTATCTGCTGGTCAACCACCATACTCTCCCGTTCGTGCGCATCCAGGCAAGTGGGCCGGGCTGGGTCCGCAGGCTCCGGCGCCGCGGGGTCCCGGCGTGCTTGCCCTTCGCGCCCAAGCGCGGCGGCGTCGGCCCGCCAGGGCCGGATCCCGGCGCTCGCTGGCGCCGGGCGCACCGCCACGACGACTACTCGCCAGTCGCCTGCGTCTCAGCGGCCTCCGCAGTCGGTTCGCTCGTCTGGGCCTCGGCCACTTCCTCCGCAGGAACCTGCGCTGCCTCGGCGGTCTCCGCCTGCGCCTCGGGCGTCTCAGCCGCTACGGCTTCTTCCTCGACGGCCTCGGCTTCGGCGCCCTCTTCCTCAGCTGCCAGCACCGAGCGCGACTCGCGCAGCCAGGGAACCAGCTCCTCGGCGGTCTTGCCGCGCATCCGGGCGACCTCCTCCGCGCGCTTCAGTCGGCGCAAGCCGTCCATAGCAGCCCACACCGTATTGATCGCGTTGGACGAGCCCAGCGACTTGCTGAGGACGTCGCTCACGCCCGCGGCCTCGAGCACTGCGCGCACCGCGCCGCCAGCAATCACACCGGTACCCGGAGAGGCCGGCTTCAGCAGCACTTCCGAGGCACCCGCGCGTCCGATCACCATGTGCGGGATCGTGGTTGCCACCCGGGGAATGGCGATGATGTTCTTCTTGGCGTCTTCGACGCCCTTGCGGATCGCCTCGGGAACTTCCCTTGCCTTCCCGATGCCGGCCCCGACGTGTCCGTTGCCATCGCCAACCACCACGAGCACGTTGAAGCTCGGGGTGCGCCCGCCCTTATAGGTCTTCGCCACCCGGTTGATGCGCACCACCCGCTCTTCCAGGTTCGATAGCGTGTTGGGATCGATTCTTCTCATCTAGAAATCCAGTCCTCCCTCACGCGCGCCGTCGGCGAGTGATGCGATCCGTCCGTGGTAAAGGAACCCGCCCCGGTCAAAGACGACCCGCTTAATGCCCTTTTCGACAGCGCGTTTGGCGACGAGGCGGCCCACTTCCTTGGCGGCCGCCTTGGAAGCCGTGGAAACCCCCTCGGCCACGAACTCCTTATCGAGCGTCGAGGCAGCAGCCAGGGTCACCCCCACCTCGTCATCAATCAACTGAGCATAGATGTGCTTGCTGGAGCGGAACACGCCCAGCCGGGGGCGTTCCGCCGTTCCATGCACCCTCTTGCGAACGCGCAAGTGGCGGCGCTCGCGCAAGGTCCTCTTGATCCTCATCCTGTTACTCCCACCGCGAGGTCGCTCGCCGCGTCGGCCCCAGAAGCGGGGCGCGCACCTGCGAGGAGCGCAACCCCACTACTTGCCACCCTTGGCAGCCTTGGCCGTCTTGCCCGCCTTCAGGCGCACTTCCTCGCCAAGGTAGCGAATGCCTTTGCCCTTGTACGGCTCCGGCTTGCGCACGGCGCGGATCTCCGCCGCCGTCTGCCCAACCAGCTGCTTGTCGATCCCCTTGACGATGACTCGGTTCGTGCCTTCCACGTCAAAGGTAATCCCAGGGCGCGCAATGACCTCGACGGGATGCGCGAAGCCGAGCGTGAGCGTCACGCGCGTATCGGACGCCTTCGTCGCGCGGTAACCCACGCCCTGGATCTCCAGCGTCTTGGTGTAGCCCTGGGTCACGCCTTCGATCATGTTGGCGATCAGCGTGCGCGTCAGGCCATGGAGGCACCGATGGATCTTCTCATCGTCGGGCCGGCTGACCACGATCTGGCCGTCTTCCCGGGTGACAATCAGGTCAGGCGGGAGCTGGTGAGAGAGCGTCCCCTTGGGGCCCTTGACCGTGATCTCGCGATCGGCGATCTTCACGTCCACCCCGGCGGGCACCGGTATCGGTTTTCTCCCTACTCTCGACATTTCATATCCCCAATGCAGCTCAGCGCGGTTCCCCGCGCGGCCGCACATCCTCTCCAATCACGGAAGCAGGAACGCGCCGCCGCTCCGGCTCGGTCGCGTGGGCGCCCTGCCTCGCATTCGCGGGCCGCGCGGTTTACCAGACGTAACAGAGGACCTCGCCCCCGACGCCGCGGCGGCGTGCCTCGCGGTCGGTCATAACGCCCTGGGAGGTGCTCACGATGGCAATTCCCAGGTTGTCCAGCACGCGCGGAAGCTCTCTCTTGCCCCGGTAGATCCGGAGGCCCGGCTTGCTCACGCGCTTGAGCTGAGTGATGACCTTCTCCTTGCGTGGCCCGTACTTCAGTTGAATGCGGATCACATCGTGGACGCCAACGCGGAAGACGCCATAGCTCTTGATGTAGCCCTCATCCTGAAGGATGCGGCAGATCTCCTGCTTCAGCTTCGAGGCCGGGACCTCCACCTGGTCGTGGTTGGCCGCATTGGCGTTTCGAATGCGCGTCAGCAGGTCCGCAACGGGATCAGTTGTCACTGCCATCTTCTCTCCTCTGCCTTACCAGCTCGACTTCGTGATCCCCGGGATCAGGCCACGGGAGGCCATCTCCCGGAAGCAGATGCGACAGATCCCAAACTTGCGCATATACGCGCGGGGTCTCCCGCACAGACGGCAGCGGTAATAGCGTTGCACCTTGAACTTAGGCGGCCGCACGGCTTTCTCTATGAGCGCCTTTTTCGCCACGTAGTTTCCCTCCTTGCTGTGTTTCGTAGGGGGCGATTCCTCGCCGTCGCTCCGGGCGCCGCTACGAACACAGTCTCACACGGGTCAGGTTAAGCCGCGCGGAACGGCATACCGAAGTGCCGTAGTAGCGCGCGCGCCTCATCGTCGCTGCTCGCCGTGGTCACGAAGGTGATGTCCATGCCACGAACGCGCTCAACCTGGCTGTAATCGATCTCGGGGAAGACCGTCTGGTCCTTCAGCCCGAGAGAGTAGTTTCCATGGCCATCAAAGCCCTGGGCCGACACCCCCTGAAAGTCTCGAATGCGGGGGAGGGCGACGTTCACCAGCCGGTCCAGAAACTCGTACATCCGGTCACCGCGAAGCGTCACCTTGGCACCAATCGCCATGCCGGCGCGCAACTTGAACGCGGCAATCGACTTCTTGGCCCGGCGGATGATCGGCTTCTGGCCGGAGATGGCCGCAAGCTCCTCAACGGCGCCATCCAACAGTTTCGGGTTCTGGGTTGCCTGACCCACACCCATGTTGATCACGATCTTCACGAGCTTCGGCACCTGCATGACGTTCTCGTACTGGAACTCCTTCATGAGGGCCGACGCAATCTGCTCTCGATACCGCTCTTTGAGCCTTGCCAAGTATCTAACCTCCCGAGGGTCGCGCCTGCGGCTCGATTCCCGACCGAGCCGCTCCCTGGCGGACTGCAGAATGGGGGCTTAATCCTCACACCGCTCACGCGGCGCCTGGGCCCGACATTCCACAATCTGCGATCAGGGCGCTCCCCCTACTTCTGGTCAATGGGGCTGTTGCACGCACGGCACCAGCGCACTTTCTCCCCACTCTCAAGGAACCGGTGCTGCACCCGGGACGGCTCGTCACATCCCGGACAGATCACCATGACCTTCGACGCCCAAATCGGCGCCGGCTTCTCGATGATGCCCGCCTGAATCTTCGTGATGACCTGGCCGCGCGGCTTCTGATGGCGCTTGACGATGTTCACGCCCTCGACGATCACCTTGTTCTCGCGGGGCAGCGCGCGCAATACCTTTCCGCGCTTGCCCACGTCTTTGCCGGAGAGCACCACCACCTGGTCGCCCTTATGGACAAAGAGGCTCTTGGGCGTCCCTCGCTTCTTCTCAGGTTGCCTTCTCATCCAGTCCAACTCCTACCAGTCCGTGCTGCCCGACGGGACAGCGCGGCCCACCATACGCGCGAGGCTACAGCACCTCGGGCGCCAGCGAGATAATCCGCATGAACTCGCGGTCGCGCAGCTCGCGGGCCACCGGGCCAAAAATGCGCGTGCCCCGAGGCAGGCGCGCGTCCGTGATCACCACAGCGGCGTTATCATCAAATCGAATGCGCGAGCCATCAGCGCGCCGGACCGGCTGGCGGGTGCGCACGATAACGGCGCGCACGATATCGCCCTTCTTCACCTGGGCGCCCGGCGTCGCGGACTTCACCGCGGCGATAATCTCGTCGCCAACCCCCGCGTAGGCGGCGTTGGAGCCCTTCATCACGCGCACACACAGCAGCTCGCGCGCCCCGGAGTTGTCGGCGACGTTCAAACGTGTATAAGGTCCAATCATTTGGCTCTCTCCGTCACCTCAACCACGCGCCACGTCTTATGCTTGCTCAGAGGCCGCGTCTCCATGATGCGCACGCGGTCACCGACGCGCGCCGTGTTCTCCTCGTCGTGCGCCATGTACTTCCGGGTCCGCGTGATCGTCTTCTCGTAGAGCGGATGTCGCACACGGCGCGAGACAGCCACGACAACCGTCTTATCCATCTTATCGCTCACCACCACGCCCTCGCGCTCCTTGCGGAGCCCGCGCCGGGGTGCCGTCTGCTCAGGTACCTCTGCCATTAGCTCTGCTCCTTGGCCAGCTGCCGCTCGCGCTGCAGCGTGAGGATCCGTGCGATCTCCTTGCGCCGCTTCGAGATGGCGTTTGGGTCCTCCAGCCGGCGCAACGCCTGGTCGCTGCGATGCCGATAGAGCGCCTCGCGCGCGCTCTGCAACGCTTGCTCCAGCTCCACATCCGACTTCTCGCGCAACGCGCGAATGCTCTTATTAGACATTCTCCGCTCCCTCCAACTCCTCTCGGGTGACGAAGCGTGTCTCAATCGGAAGTTTCTGGGCCGCCAGGCGCATCGCCTCCTTGGCCACCTCCGGGGCAACACCCGACATCTCGAACAGGACGCGGCCCGGCTTGACAACGGCGACCCACTTATCGGGAGCGCCCTTCCCAGATCCCATGCGCGTCTCGGCAGGCTTGGCCGTCACCGAATGGTCGGGGAAGACCCGGATCCACACCTGGCCACCGCGGCGGATATGGCGGGTCATCGCCACGCGGGCCGCCTCGATCTGGCGGTTGGTCATCCAGCAGTTCTCCAGCGCCTGCAGGCCGTACTGGCCGAAGGCGATGAAGTTGCCGGCGCTGGCCTTGCCCGCGCGCGAACCGCGCTGCACCTTGCGGTGCTTTACTTTCTTGGGCATCAACATTTTAGCGCCGTCTCCTCCCCACATAAACCGGCTCAACACGCTCCTGCGCGCGAGGCCGATCTGGGAGAACCTCACCCCGGTAGATCCACACCTTGATTCCGATGTTGCCGTAGGTGGTTGCGGCCTCATAGAAGCCGTAGTCGATATCAGCGCGCAGCGTGTGCAGCGGAATCTTCCCGTCCTTGTAGGTCTCGCGGCGAGCCATTTCCGAGCCGGCGAGGCGTCCGGACGTGGTGATCTTGATTCCCTTGGCGCCGGCCTTCATGGCGCGCATCAGCGCCTGGCGCATGGCGCGCTTGAAGGCAATGCGCTTCTCGATCTGCACGGCGATGTTCTCGGCCACGAGCTGCGCGTCGAGATCGGCGCGCCGGATCTCCTGAATATTGATGCTCACCTGCTTGCGCGTCATGCGCTCCAGGCGGGCGCGGAGCTCATCAACGCCTTTCCCACCGCGACCAATCACGATCCCCGGCTTGGCGGTGTGGATCGTGACGCGCACGCGGTTGGCGGAGCGCTCGATTTCGATCCGGGAAATGCTTCCCGCGGGGAAGCTTCCCTTGATGTGCCGGCGAATCCGCGTATCCTCGATCAGGAGGTCGGCGTAGTTCTTCTTGCGTTCGAACCACTTGCTCTCCCAGTCGCGGATGATGCCGACGCGGAGACCAATTGGATTGACTTTCTGTCCCACAGCTTCTCCCTTCCGCGCTCGGCTATCGCCGGCGGGGCTTGCTCCCAGCTCTGGGCCGCGGTTCGTCGGTAACGACGACCGTGATGTGGCTCAGGCGCTTCCGGATGCGATAGGCTTGGCCGCGAGCGCGCGGCTGGATGCGGAGCTGGCGGCCGCCAGCCGGGCCCCCATCCACGAAGCAGCGCGCGATGCGCAGCTCATCCCGGCTCATCGAGTGGTTGTTCTCGGCGTTGGCTACGGCCGAGCGCACCACCTTGCCGATGATCGCTGCCGCCTTGTTCGGGATGTTGTCCAGCAGGCCGAGCGCGTCGTCTACGTCCCGGCCGCGGACCGCGTCCATGACAAAGCGCGCCTTTCGCGGCGATATGTGCACAAACTTGGCAATCGCTTTCGCTTCCATCTTCCCTCTACCAACTGGAGTGCGCGCGGAGCGGAGCCGCTTCCGTGCCCGCACCCCATGTCACTTGAGCGCGGTGCTCCGCTCGGTATGATGACCGTGGCCGCGGAACAACCGCGTCGGGGCGAACTCCCCGAGCTTGTGGCCCACCATATTCTCGGTGATATAGACGGGAACGTGCTTGCGTCCGTCATGTACCGCGATGGTGTGCCCGATCATCTGCGGGAACACGGTGGAGCGGCGCGACCACGTCTTGATGATCCGCTTCTCGCCGCGCGCATTCATGCGCTCGATCCGCTCCATCAGCCGCGCCTCAACATAGGGTCCCTTTTTGAGCGACCGTGGCATGCACTCTCCTCCTCAGTTTACCTACCCTGGAAGCACCCCGGCGCTACCCGGTGGTGCTTCCAGCTCCGGCAACTACTTCCGCCGTTTGACGATGAACTTGTCCGTGCTCTTCCGGCGCCGAGTCTTGAAGCCCAGGGCCGGCACACCCGTTGGCGAGACCGGGCCGGGCTTGCCAATCGGAGCCTTGCCCTCGCCACCGCCATGTGGATGGTCGCGCGGGTTCATCACGACGCCACGCACCTCGGGCCGGCGCCCCTTCCACCGCGAGCGTCCCGCCTTGCCGGACGTGACGTTCTCATGGTCCACGTTGCCCACCTGGCCTACCGTTGCGCGGCACTCCAGGTGTACCCTCCGCATCTCGCTGGAAGGCAGGCGAAGCGTGGCATAGTCACCCTCTTTGGCCATCAGCTGGATCGCGGCACCCGCGCTGCGCCCAATCTGAGCGCCCTTGCCGATGTGCAGCTCCACCGCATGAACGAGGGTACCTACAGGGATGTTGCGCAGTGGCAGGCAGTTCCCCGGTCGAATGTCGGCCTCGGGGCCAGACACGACCTGATCGCCGACCTTCAGATCGAGCGGCGCGAGGATATACGCCTTTTCGCCATCGGCGTAGTGGAGGAGGGCGATGCGCGCCGAACGGTTGGGATCGTACTCGATCGCCGCCACCCGGGCGGGCACACCGTCCTTGCGACGCTTGAAGTCAATGATGCGGTAGGCACGCTTGTGGCCGCCCCCGCGGTTGCGGGCCGTCACCCGACCTTGCGCATTCCGTCCGCCGCTCTTCTTGAGGGGTTGCGTCAGCGACTTCTCGGGCTTAGTCTTGGTGATCTCCTCAAACGAGGGCGTCATCATGTACCGACGGCTGGGAGTCGTCGGCTTGAACTGTTTCAACGCCATTCTATTCTCTCCATGGCCATAGTCGCGATCTCAGCACTCGCTGTCTCAGTGCCACGCTCCGGGCCAGCTGCTCACCGGCGCCGTAAGCGCCAACGGCGATGTAGATGGCCTGACGTAACTCACTGAGAGCACAGGCTGCGATCTTTGGGTGGGTGGGGCGCGGGCAGGGGGAGGCGAGCCGTAGAAGAGTGCAAAGACTGCGTCCACAAACCGCGACGCACCGAAGCTTCTTCGGTCGTATCGCCTACACCAATACCCGTTGACCCTTGACCAACAATCCCACTCACCTTACCCGCATTCGCTGCCGGGCCTCAGCGGGGAGAGGAACGCTTTGCTCGCGTCTCCCGCCGGCAGGCCCGCTCGCATCTCGTGCGGGCTTATCGGCCTCGTCGCTCCCTCGGACCTAGCGGCTCTCTGGAGGGCCTCCAGTTGGGCCGGGTCCAGTGCCGGAATTCCGGCCGGTCGCAACAGACACGTATTATATCACATTCCGCCAATTCGCGCTAGTCCGATCCGGCGGGAATTGGGGCGCGGGGGCAGGGCGGCCCCCTTGCACAGGAGCAAGGCGCCGCGCCCCCCGCTTCGATTCCTTACGGCGCGCGCGGCGCCAGGCGATGACCGCCCTCGCTCCACGCTGCCGCGCTAGGCGAGCGCCCCGGGGCGCTCGCTACACACCCTCGAAGATTTCGATCTTCTCACCCGGGCGGAGGGTGACAATCGCCTTCTTCCAGTCCGGCCGCTTGCCGCGCTTGATGCGCCCGAGCCGATAGCTCTTGCCGCGCACCGATACCGTGTTCACCTTGACCACATGCACGTTGGGATAGATCTGCTCAATCGCTTCCCGGATCTCAATCTTGTTCGCATCCGGGCTCACCCTAAACGTGTATTTCCCGCCCTCGGTCGCGCTGACCGACTTCTCGGTGACCACGGGGCTCTGGATGATCGTGTACGGGCTTTTCATTCCCCTTACTCCTCCCCACCGGGGAAGCGATCCGCGCCACCACGGTCCATGACGATCTTGTCTGCCCAGAGGAGGTCATACGTGGAGACATTCGGCGCCACGGTGACCTTCACTCCCGGGATGTTCCGGGCGGACTTCCAGACGACCGGGTCCTGCTTGGCCAGGATGATGAGCACCTTGCCGGTTGCGTCTAGGCGGCCAAGGAACTCGACCATACGCTTCGTGCTGATCTCGCCGACCTCGATCGCATCGACGACGACCACATCGCCGGCGGCAACCCGCGTCGAGAAGGCAGAAGCGATCGCGAGCCGCTTCATCTTCTTCGGCAGGGCCTTCCGGTAGTCGCGCGGGTGCGGACCGAAGACGACACCGCCGTGCCGGTACTGGGGAGCACGGATGGTACCCTGGCGGGCCCGGCCGGTCCCTTTCTGCCGGTATGGCTTGCGCGCGCCTCCCGCCACCTCGGAACGCGGTCGCGTATCGTGCGTTCCCTGGCGCTGATTGGCCAGATAGGTGACCACGGCCTGGTGCATCACGCCCTCGTTCGGGGAGATCCCGAAGAAGTCGTCGCGCAAGGCGAGGTCACCGACCTTTTGGCCTTCCATATCGACGATATTGATGGTAGGCATCGGCTATTCTCCTCGCACCATCACCAGGTTGCCGTTGGGGCCAGGCACCGCGCCGCGGACGAGCAGCAGGTTGCGCTCGGCGTCCACGCGGACAACCGAGAGGCCCTTGACGGTGACCCGTTCGTGGCCCATGTGTCCCGGCCTCTTCGTGCCCTTGAAGACCCGGGCAGCATCCGTCGCGCCAGCAGACTGCGGCTTCCGGTGAATCATCGAGCCGTGGCTCTTGGGGCCACCACCGAAGTGGAATCGCTTCACCACTCCCTGGAAGCCCTTGCCTTTGGAGACTCCCGTCACCGCAACATGCTCGCCGGCCTCGAAGATCGAGACCGTAATCTCATCGCCGACGTTGACGCCTTCCACGCTGTCCACGCGCACTTCTCGCAGCCAGCGGCGCGGGGTAACCCGAGCCTTGGCGTAGTGCCCGCGGAGCGGTCGCGTCAACCGGCGTTCTTTCACTTCACCAAATCCAAGCTGGAGGGCCAGATAGCCATCCTTCTCGACCGTTTTCTTCTGTACAACGACCGATGGCTGACTCTCGATGACCGTGACCGGGACGAGGTTCCCCTGGTCATCGAATATCTGGGTCATCCCTCGCTTGATTCCCAAGATCGCTTTTGCCATCGCCCGTCTCCTCTCGTTGTAGAACACGTGTGGGGTGTGAGGGCAGCAAACCGCCCTCACACCAGGTCAAAGCCACACGTGAGATCTACAGCTTGATCTCGATATCCACGCCGCTGGGTAGATCCAGATGCATCAGGGCATCGATGACCTTCGGAGCCGGGTCCAGGATGTCGATCAGACGCTTATGCGTGCGCATCTCAAAGTGCTCCATCGACTCCTTGTCGATGAAGGGCGACCGGATCACGGTATACCGGTTGGTCTCCGTGGGGAGGGGCACCGGACCGGAGATCCGGGCCCCACTTCGCCGCGCCGTCTGCACGATGCGCTCCGCGGACTGATCCAGAACCTTGTGATCGTATGCCTTCAGACGGATCCGGATCTTGTCCCGTCTGGCTGATTGTCTCATCGTGCGCCTTCCTCTTACTCCAGGATCTTCGACACCACGCCAGAGGCAACCGTGCGACCGCCCTCACGGATGGCGAAGCGAAGGCCCTCTTCCATGGCGATTGGCTGGATCAGCTCGCCCACAATCGTGACGTTGTCGCCGGGCATGACCATATCGACCCCCTCGGGGAGCGTGAGCGTGCCGGTGACGTCGGTGGTGCGGAAGTAGAACTGCGGCCGGTAGCCGGAGAAGAACTGGGTGTGGCGACCGCCCTCTTCCTTCGTGAGCACGTACACCTGACCTTCGAACTTGGTGTGCGGGGTGATGCTCTTCGGCTTGGCGATGACCATACCGCGCTCCACGTCCGTGCGCGACACGCCGCGCAGCAGGAGGCCGGCGTTGTCGCCCGCGCGCACCTCATCCAGCGTCTTGCGGAACATCTCCATGCTCGTGCAGACAGTAGTCTTGATCTCCGGCCGCAGGCCGACGATGTCGACGGTATCGCCCGGCTTGAGCACGCCGCGCTCTGCACGACCGGTCACAACCGTGCCGCGTCCGGTGATGGTGAAGACGTCCTCGACGGGCATGAGGAACGGCATGTCCTCATCGCGCTTCGGCTCGGGGATGTAGCTATCAACGGCGTCCATCAGCTCCCAGATCTTGTCGGACCACTCGTTGCCGCCGCGCATCAGGGTGGCGTCATCGGGCAGCTCGAGGACCTTGAGGGCCGAGCCGGTGATGATCGGGGTATCGTCGCCGGGGAAGTCGTACTTGGTGAGCAGGTCACGCACCTCGAGCTCGACCAGTTCGAGAAGCTCGGGGTCGTCCACCATATCCGCCTTGTTCAGGAAGACGATGATGTAGGGAACGCCGACCTGGCGGGCCAGGAGGATGTGCTCGCGCGTCTGCGGCATCGGACCGTCGGCGGCAGAGACAACCAGGATAGCGCCGTCCATCTGGGCGGCGCCGGTGATCATGTTCTTGATGTAGTCAGCGTGGCCGGGGCAGTCGACGTGCGCGTAATGGCGCTTCTCGGTCTCGTACTCGGCGTGGTAGATGTTGATCGTAACGCCGCGCTCGCGCTCCTCGGGAGCACCGTCGATCTGGTCGTAGGCCTGATAGTTGGCCAGCTTGGCAACCGCCAGCACTTTGGTAATCGCTGCGGTGAGCGAAGTCTTCCCGTGGTCAACGTGGCCAATGGTACCAATGTTAACGTGCGGCTTCGTTCGCTCAAATTTCGCCTTCGCCATCGTTATAACTCCTCCTCATTTTTGCCGGCCCGGCCGGCGCGTGCCCCCGGGTTCCTGCCCGGATCGGTCCGCGCGCACGACGCGTCTCGGCTTGGCTTCGGCCGACAGCCTGGCAGGCGATCGCCGGGCCGCCGCCCTCTGTGTTTCTCGAGCCCAGGGTGGGGGCTACATCGGTGTGCCAGGCCCCTGTTCCCCAGCCCGAAGTCTGAATTGCAGGCATCCTGCCGTCTGCGCGGCAGAGATGCATCACCTTCCCTGTGCCTTGGCGATGATCTCGTCCGCGATAGTGCGGGGCACTTCATCGTAATGCGACGGTTCCATGGCATAGGAGGCGCGCCCCTGCGTCATGGAGCGGATCACCGTCGCGTAGCCAAACATCTCGGCCAACGGCACCTGGGCACGGATTACCTGGGTGCCCCCCGAACCTGGCTCCATGCCCGTGATCTTCCCGCGCCGGGCATTGAGGTCGCCCATGACATCCCCCATGTACTCCGCGGGGGTCACGACCTCAACAGCCATCACCGGCTCCTTGATGATCGGCTGCGCCTTCATCACGCCGTTCTTCACCGCCATCGAAGCGGCGATCTTGAAGGCCATCTCCGACGAGTCGACCTCATGGTAGGAGCCGTCGTAGAGGGTGGCGCGCACGTCGATCACGGGATAGCCCGCCGTCACGCCTGTCTCGAGAGCTTCCTTCACGCCCGCCTCAACCGCCGGGATGTACTCCTTCGGGACCACGCCACCCACGATCTTATTCACGAACTCGAAGCCGCTCCCGGGCTCCATCGGCTCCAGCTCCAGCCAGACGTGCCCGTATTGGCCGCGACCACCGGTTTGGCGCACATAGCGACCCTCGGCCTGGACCTTCTTCCGGATGGCCTCTTTGTAGGCCACCTGCGGCTTGCCTACGTTCGCGTCCACCTTGAACTCGCGCAGCAGGCGGTCGCGGATAATCTCCAGATGGAGCTCGCCCATCCCCGAGACGACCGTTTGCCCCGTCTCCGTATCGGTGCGCGTTTTGAGCGTGGGATCCTCGTTCGTAAGCCGCTCCAGCGCCACCGCCATCTTATCCTGGTCGGCCTTTGTCTTGGGCTCAATGGCGATATGGATCACCGGCTCTGGGAACTGGATCGCCTCCAGCAGGATGGGGGCATCCTCGGTGCAGAGCGTATCGCCCGTGGCGGTATCACCCAAGCCGACGGCAGCCGCGATATCGCCAGACGACACGGCATCCACATCCTCGCGGTGGTTGGCGTGCATCCGGAGGATACGCCCCAGGCGCTCGCGCCGGCCGCGGTTGGCGTTGTAGACATACGACCCCTTCTTCATGACGCCCGAATAGACGCGGAAGAAGGTGAGTCGGCCCACATACGGATCCGCCATGATCTTGAAAGCAAGCGCCGTGAACGGCTCGTCGTCATCCGGCTTCCGAGCAATGGGCTGATCCGTCTTGGGATCGGTGCCGGTAACCGCCGCGACGTCGATGGGGGAGGGGAGATAATCGACCACCGCATCGAGCAGGGGCTGCACGCCCTTGTTCTTGAACGCCGACCCGGCGAGCACGGGCACAAGCAGATTGTCCAGCGTTCCCTTGCGGAGGGCGCGCCGAATCTCTTCGGTGGTGATCTCCTCTCCCTCGAGATACTTCTCCATGACGACGTCATCGGCGTCCGCGATCGCCTCGATCATCTTCTGGCGCCACTCTTCTGCCAGGGGCCGAAGTGCGTCCGGAACCTCGGTCTGTTCGCTCTCGGTGCCCAGCTCGTCGAGGTAGACAATCGCGCGCATCTCAATCAGGTCGACGACGCCACGGAAATCGCCCTCGGCCCCGATTGGAATCTGCACCGGAACGGCGTTCGCCCCGAGGCGCTCGCGCATGCGCTCCACCACATTGAAGAAGTCGGCGCCGGTGCGGTCCATCTTGTTGACGAACGCGATCCGGGGCACATTGTAGCGATTGGCCTGGCGCCAGACGGTCTCCGACTGTGGCTGAACCCCTCCGACGGCGCAGAAGACCGCGACAACGCCATCGAGAACGCGCAGGCTGCGCTCGACCTCGACGGTGAAGTCGACGTGTCCGGGCGTATCGATGATGTTGATGCGATGGTCACGCCAGTGACAGGTTGTCGCGGCGGAAGTGATCGTAATACCGCGCTCCTGCTCCTGGACCATCCAGTCCATCGTTGCGGCGCCTTCATCCACCTCACCGATGCGATGAACGCGCCCCGTGTAGAAGAGGATGCGCTCGGTCGTCGTCGTCTTCCCTGCATCGATATGCGCCGCTATGCCAATATTCCTGGTTTTCTCGAGCGGAAACTCCCGTGCCATTACCAACTCCCCACCTTCATTCCGGGCCCGCTACTCGGATGCTCCACCAGTGCACAGCAGTGCAGCAAGGGCGAACGCGCACGCAGCGGTGTGCCAGCGTGACAGAGGCAGCGGCAAGCGCCGGCGGCAGGCAGCAAGATCGCTGCCGCGTCCGGCACGCCAGCGCCCGCACTCGCGGGCACTCCTCCTGGCGCCCCGACGATCATCCGGCCACATCCCGAACCTACCAACGATAGTGAGCAAACGCCTTGTTGGCCTCGGCCATGCGGTGCGTGTCTTCGCGCTTCTTCACCGAGGCACCCTGGCCCTGAGCAGCATCCAGCAGCTCACTCGCAAGCTTATCGACCATGGTCCGGCCGCCTCGCCGCCGGGCGTTCGTGATCAGCCAACGGATCGCGAGCGTCTCGCGGCGCGCAGGTCGCACCTCCACCGGTACCTGATAGGTTGATCCACCAACACGGCGCGACTTTACCTCGACCGCCGGCATCGTATTGCGGACGGCCTGCTCGAAGACCTCCACGGGATCCTTCCCACTGCGGTCGCGGATCTGATCAAGCGCGCCATAGAAGATGCGCTCGCCAACGCTCTTCTTGCCATCAATAAAGAGGCGGTTGATGAAGCGCGCTACCAGCACGTTGTGGTAGACCGGATCTGGAAGGATTTCGCGCCTGGGCGCAGGACCTTTTCTGGGCATTCGTTCCTCCTCAAACGTGGCTCGCAGCGCGTATTGTGGCGCACGGCGCGCGATGGGGCCGGCCCGCGGTCTCCCGGCCGGGGCAGGCAGCACTCGCGCTTGCGGGGCCGTTGCGCCTCACGCACTGCGCTCTCTCTATTACTTGGGCTTCTTCGTTCCGTACTTCGAGCGGCCTTGCTTTCGGTCGCGGGTGCCGGCAGCATCCAGCGTGCCCCGCACGATGTGGTAGCGGACGCCCGGAAGGTCCCTGACGCGGCCCCCGCGAACGAGCACCACCGAGTGCTCCTGCAGGTTATGCCCGATGCCGGGGATATAGGCCGTCACCTCGACGCCGTTGGTCAGGCGCACGCGGGCGATCTTGCGCAGGGCCGAGTTCGGCTTCTTGGGCGACTGCGTCTTCACGCTCAGGCACACACCGCGGCGCTGGGGATCGCCCTTAAGCGCGGGCGACTTGGACGTTGGCTGAACCTTGCGTCGCCCTTTCCGTACGAGCTGGCTGATCGTTGGCATGAACTTCTCTTCTCCCTCAGGTGCTTCTAGTTTCTTCCTGAACGCGCCGGGCTCGCGAACCTGGCGCGGCTTTCCTCGGAACGCTATCGGTTGGCCAACCTTTTGCGTCCTGAAGCTGCTCTCTTGGTGCGCCCCTCAACCGTCCATCAATCACGCGCAAGAGGCGGCACGAAAAAACCCCTCGGGCATGGGAGGGGCTGGCGTTCCACGTCACGTGGTGGCGGATCGTCCGACGTTACCGCTGTAGGGAAACCGACTCTTCCTGTATTCCAGCCCCCTATCACGACGTGCCCGCCAGCGCGGACACTATCGAAAGCGCGTCACGCGTCACAAGGGCACGTGGGCGCGTTGGTTGCTCTGTTTGGCAGGCATACTCCGTGTTGACACTTCACGAATGCCCGAGTGCAGAGTATAACACGCGTGAGAGTATTTGTCAACAAGAGATCCTTGCAGAAAGAGCAGGGTCATTTCATTCAGAGGAAAAGTGGGTATAAGCGCTTGGTGACCCCGCGAGTCCGTGCTGATCAGGGAGGAGACCATGGGTGGCAGTGGGGAGTGGCCTCCCGGATCCCTGGCGGAGGCCTTC
>JAAZEM010000089.1 GCA_012512265.1 Armatimonadota bacterium
AGAGGACGTTGCCATCCGCTTCTCGCCGGCACAGCGCCGAATACTCCTGGTGCCACTCCTTGCCGATGAGCACGAGTTTGAGGCCTGTTCCCTTCAGCGCCTGGATTAGCCGGTGCTGGTTCTTACGGTCCTCAACACGCCCGATGTTAAGCACGAACGGCTCCCGGATGCCAAACTTGTCTCGGAAGAGAGCCGGGTTGCCCTCGGCAAAGCGTGCCTCCACGCCGTTGGGTACCACATGGATCTGCTCTCGGGAAACCCCATAGACAAAGCGCACCTGCTCTGCTTCCGCCTCGGAGTTGGGGAGAAGCAGCGATGAGTGCTGCCACATCCGGCGGACGGTCTTGTGGGTTCCCCACGGCGAGCGCGCCTTCAGCCAATAGCTGAGGAACTGGCGTGTTTTCGGCTCTATATAGAAGATGGTGGAGCAGACAACAGGTATCCCACGGCTCTGGCACATCTTCATGACCAGGTCGTACTGCGAGTAGGGCCCAAAGCAGTGCACGAGGTCGCCCAGAGTGCTCGTGCGCGGGGTGAGGAACTCCACCTCTACTCCAAGATTGGCCAGCTCCTCCGCGGTCTTGTCTGCCTGGACTTGCGCGCCCCCATAGTAAAGGTAGCCGTGCAAAGGACATGCGAACGTGACACGCATCGTGTTCACTCCTCGGGATAGTGGTTGGCGTTCGAACGCGCGGGCCTGGGAAGGCAACGCAACACTCTCAGTGCCTCGCGCGTGCTCAGTCAGTGGCGGCGCTTCCACCGGGATGGGTATCCCGCGGCGATGCGTTTTTTCCGTCAAGCCGTGATCCTCTCGATGATCTGGCGCAACTGCGGCGCCAGGCAGGGCGGTGAGAACGTCTTGCTCGCGGCGCGCGCGTTGGCGCACTGCTGTTGGTATCGCTCGCGCGGGAAGTCGGAGAGGATGCGCAGAATGAGATCACGCATCTCATCCAGCGAGTCGCAGAGATAGCCGAGATCCCCCAGCCGAGCGAAGTAGCTGGCGACATAGGGGTTGCGGAGGCAGATGACAGGCTTCCCGTAGGCGAGCGTGTCGATGAACGAGGCACTGGCGCGGAGGCGGTACGCGTGCGGCGGGAGCACCATCACGCTGTAGGTGATGCTGGTTGCGCGCCTGGCATACTCCGCGAGCGGGAGCGGATCTGGCGACACCCCGCGGATCCGATCCCCCGCGAGATCCCGCTCGCATTGGCTGGGTGCGAAGCCCACCAGCCACCATTCAGAGCCGCTGGATCGCGCCGTCACTTCCGCGGCCAGGCGGCAGAACGGCTCGAACCCCTTCCCGGCCGAGCCAAAGAAGCCGAACCGCACTGGTTCGCCATCGGGCCGGGGCATCTCCTCCGGCGGTTCAGGGAGCAGGTAGGGGAGATCCAGGGCGTGGAAGCGGCGGGCCTGCCGGGGACGCAACTCCCGGATCCCCTCCAGGATCGACTCGCCGAGGGCGATGTAGTGAAGCCTGGGCGGGTGAGGCAGAGCCAGAATCGTATCGAGGCAGAGGAGCCGGCGAAGGGGGTGCCGCGGTAGGTGGGCCAGCACGTTCAGCTCGCTGTGAAGCACTGCGAGGATCGGGGGGGTAGGGGCCCGGCGCATCTCTTGCTTCAGGGCGAAAAGCCCCATGCGCGCGACCGATCCCAAAATGCACGCATCGTAGCCCGCGGAACGGCACTCGGCGAGGAACGAGCGAACCCATGGGAACTCGTGGCGCACCCGGCGCCAGCCCTCCACGGAACGAGGGGGAATCGCCACGGGGCGCCATCGGACGCGCGTGCCGAGCGCAGCGGCCCCTTGGGGCAGCGCGTCGCGAACCCAGCGGCTGTGCTCCTCCTCCGCGCGGAACGTGATGCGCGCCTCCGGAAACGCCAGGGCTACCGCTTCCAGCAGCGCCGCGTTCACCGGGGCATATTCGAAGCCGGAGCACTGGGGCTCCCACACCAGGATATGTTGGCTCATCAGAGGCTCTCTCAGTGGTGTCTCAGTCGAATGGGTAAAACCAGTCGCACACATAGCGCATTCCGGGCTTACGCTCGCCGATGGGGCGGGCGGGCACGCCGCCAACGACGGTCAGGGGCGCGACATCGCGAGTGACGACGGCGCCCGCCGCGACCACGGCCCCCCGACCGATGCGAACGCCCGGCAAGACGGTGGCGCGTGATCCAATCCAAACGTAATCCTCGATTACGATTGGCGCCAGGACGTCGGCGAAACCGGGATCATTCACATCGTGCTGTGCCGTGATGAGGTGCACGTCCGGCGAGACAGAAACACACGAACCGATGGTGAGCCCGCCCCGCCCGTCCAGATAGCTGTGCCGGCCCACCGTGCTGTGGTCCCCGATCTCGATCTTCCAGCCCGTGATGAAGACGCCGTGATGGATGCTGCTCCGCTCGCCAATCCGCAGGCCGCACACGCGGCGGTAGTAGAAGTGCCGGAGGGCATAGCCGGGGAGTGCGGCAATCACCCGGTTGGGCACGAAGAAATAGACGAAGCACTGGAGCAGCTGTACAATACGGTTCTTCATGAAACGGAGCGAGTCGAGCATCGAACTCTCCTGGTAGGGAAGGCTCAGGCCGGCAGGAATTCAGGACAACGCGCCGGCGCAAATGCCCGGGCTGCTCGTGGCGCGCGGGGACGGCACCTGCGCCGCTACGGGGCGACAGCGCTGCAAGGGGGCCCACCTCCACGGGCGGCGTATGCTTTGTAGCCCATCAGAGAGGCGATGACGATCAAACCGAGCGTGTCGTTGGCCAGTAGCGCGATGGCGGCACCCATCGGCCCCCAGGTGGGGAGCAGGAGGATGTTCAGTCCGACCACCATGGCTAGTTGCACCAGGTTCATGAGCGGGTAGAAGCGCACCATCCCGAAGGAGTAGCTCACCGCTCCCAGCGGGGCAGCTATGAGCGAGAGGAGGCACCTGAAGCAGAGCACCTGCCCAAGCGCGATGCTTCCCGTGTACTCCGTGCCAAACACATACGGTGCGGTGAACGGCACCAGGAACGCATAGGGGAGTAACGCCAGCGCGGCGAGTAGGCTCATCTTCAGCGTGCGGCGCAGCAGAGCGAACGCCTCTTGCTGCGCGACTACCCCGGAAGCCCGGGGCCAGAGCACCGTATTGAGCGCCCCCAAGATGATCATCAGCGGCATGGAGAACTTCTGAGCGACCGTATAGTGACCAATCTGATCCGCAGGCAAGTAGATCCCCATGAGCCACAGATCGGCGCGCAGGATGAGTGTGACCAGGATGGACGAGGCCACCATGTAGACGGCGAAGGTCTCCATCGGTGTGTTGTCCAGCCGCTCATCGTGGGGGAGCTGCTGCTCTGTATCCGCGCACCATTG